>JAMFST010000633.1 GCA_026225435.1 Labilithrix luteola | reverse complement strand
TCGAGGCGCGCGATCTCTTCCTCGAGCCGGCGCACGGTGCGCTTCAGGTCGGAGACCTCGTCCTCGGTGGCCAGCGCCATCGACTTGGCCAGGTTCTGCACCTGCTCGGCGGTGAACGACTGCACCTTGCCGGGGACGCTCATGGCGGTGACCACCGCCTTCATCACCCGCTCGTCCTGCATCATCTTCACGACGCGCGGATCGCTGATCAGCTTCATGCCCTGCTTCAGCAGCGTCTTCTTCAGGCTATTGGCCATGATGAAGAGGGGATACGCGGGGACGACGGGCGCCGCAAGCGGTACGGCAGCGGCGTGCTGGCGATGCGCTCGCAGCCGCCGAGGACGTCGGTTGCGTCAGGCGCGGAAGCGGATGTCGAGCGCGCGCAGGTACGTCTGCAGCCCCGCGTCCTGGATGGGGATGAGCAGCCCCTCCTCGCTCGACTCGTTGTAGTGCGCGTGCCAGTAGCCAGGCGGCGTGGTGAAGGCCATGCCGGTCGTCCAGTCGACCCGCGTCGGCTGGTGAAGGGTGCCGTCCTCGTTCAGCTCCGTGCCCACCAGCGTGTAGCAACCGCGCGGCGCGTGGACGATGAAGTCGAGGGCTATCGACTGGTGCCGGTGTGGCTTCTGCACCGCGCCCGCGGGGAGCAGGCCGAACATGGCCCAGATGGTGTGCGTCACCGTCCGCGTCTGCGGGAAGCGCTTGTTGCCGAGGAGGATGCTGACGCGATTGCGCTCGCTGGCGCCGGTCTCGGTGGCCACCTTGCGCAGCTCCGCCTCGGCGCGCTCGGCCGGGTAGTACACCGGCGTGAAGCGCGCCTTGTCGGGGCGCACGCCGAGGTAGCGCAGGAGCGGCGCGTCGCTCACGTGGTACATCGCGGTCGCCTCGTCGGCGGTGACCCTCGCCACCTCGGTGCCGGGGAGCGCGAGGAAGGCGCTGGCGGTGTACGTCTGGACATGGGCGCCCTGCTCGACGCGCCCGCGCCCGCGGATGACGTAGAAGACCTGCGACGTCACGTCGGCCTCGAGGCTCAGCGTCTCGCCGGGGAGCACGCGGAGGAAGCTCGCGAGGAGACCGGGGCCGGTGGCCGCGCCTTCCACGTCGAGGTCGGCGCTCAGATCGAACGGCACGCGGCGGGTCGGTCCGTCGGCGTAGGTCTCGGGCATCAAGCTCCGCAGCGGAACGCCGGAGATGAAGCCCGCGCCGATGGGGTTCGCCGCCTTCGAGTACTCGTAATAGAGCGCGTCGTCGGGGGTCGTCCGGGGCTTTGTCGTGACGGGGCTGCTCGGCTGGCTGGGCGTCGTGGACATGATGGAGAGGATGTAGTGCCGGAGGGCGCCTGTCTCCAGTCACGTCGCGGCGGGTGGCGTCCGCGTCCGGGCGTGCTCATACTCAGCGGATGAGGCTGCTACCGATCGCCGTCTTGCTCGGGCTTTTCACCCCCCTCGCCGTCGTCGCCTGCGGGTCGGACGACAGCACCGACGGGTCCACGTCGGGGGCAGGAGGAGACGGCGGAGCTCGCGGTGACGCCACCACCGGTGCGGGCGGCGACGGAGGCGGCACCTCGTCCGACGCCAGCGGCGCGACCGGCGACGGGAGCGCGAGCTCCGACGGCGGCACCGACGGCAACGTGGTCACCCCGGGCCTGAGCAAGGTGGGCACCGGCGAGTACGAGACGCTGATGCTCGTCGACGGCGTCATCTACGGCTACGGCTCCGGGGACGGGCTCCTCGGCGAGGGGACGTACAACGGCATCTCCATCCCCGCGCGCGCCATCGACATGCCGGCGGGGCTCCTCTTCAGCGATCTGCAGGGGGGCCTGCACCAGAGCATGGCGGTCGACGTGAACGGCCACGCCTGGACCTGGGGCGAGATCGATCAGGGGCTGCAAGGCAGCGGCGTGGATGGCGGGGTGGGGGACGGCAGCGTCCCGTACATGATCACCGTCGACGCCAAGGGGAACGCCTTCGACCACGTCGTGGCCGTCGAGCCGACCAGCGCCTTCGACGCCGCGCTCAAGAGCGACGGCACCGTCTGGGTCTGGGGCAACTGCGCCGGCGGTGTCGCCGGAGATGGCAACGCCGACGGCATCGTGCAGGCGCCGACCGAGGTGCCCATCCCGCTCCCTGCCGGGGTGAAGATCACCAAGATCTCCGGCAGCTCGCAGATGCTGGCGCTGGCTAGCGACGGGAGCGTGTGGACCTGGGGGCCGTCGGAGAACGGCTACCTCGGCACCGGGACGATGGACGCGACCGACAGCTACACGCCGCGCAAGGTGGTGGACCTGCCGGCGAACATCGTCGACGTCACCGTGGGCTTCGCCAGCTTCCAGTACGCCCTCACCGCCGACGGGATCCTCTACGGCTGGGGATACCGCGGCTTCTACCTCGGGCTCGATACCGACGCCGGGAGCACGTAC
>JAMFST010000632.1 GCA_026225435.1 Labilithrix luteola | reverse complement strand
CTGCTCTGAGGAGCAGCGTCACTGGTCAGCGGTAAGGCGCCGCGGGGGCAGGATCCAGACCGGAATCGGCGCCGCGCCTCGAAGGTGTCAGCGGTATGGCGCGGTGACGGGCGGGTCGCGGTGGATCACGAGCGTCGTCTGGAAACGCTCGGAGTTGATCTCCAGCACCTGGCACACGAGAGCTCGCCCCGACCACCGAGCTCGCTCGTTGCCGGGAAGGGGGGTGGTCGGCGGCCAGTGGAGCTCGCCCGAGCTCGTCGACTCCCACTCCATGAAGTGCGTCATCTTGCCGTAGGTGATGCCCGTCTCCAGATCGGTGAGGAGTCGCCCAGGGTAAGCCTCCACCACCTCCACCCGATGGCCGACCGGGATCGGGATCGAACCGTGGAAGTAGAGGCTGACCGGGTTCGGATCGTCCGTCGTCATCCCCGCCATCGTAGCCCTCAGAGCGCCCGCTCCACCTGCGCGAGCGGCAGCGGCGGTAGCGGGATCGGCGCGCGGCACCAGGCGACGACCACCGGCACCGCGGTGAGCGCGACGATCGCCAGGAGGAGCACGCGGCACGCGGCGGCCGTCCGTCGCGCCGTCGTCGCCAGCTGCTCCGTCGTGCCGCGGGCGAGTCGCGCGGCGTCGATCAGCTCGAGGTCGCGGTAGGCGCTGTCGTCGTTCGCCACGGCAGCTGGCGCGATCACCGTGACCGTACCGCTCGAGGGACGATCGCCCACGACGCGGGCCGAGCTTCCGTCGGTGAAGGTGACGACGTCCTCGGCGAGGATGCCGGTGCGCGCCCCGGCTCGGCGCCGTTCGCGCCGCAGGGACCGCTCCATCAGCAGGAGAAGCCCGACCGCCGCGCCGGCGCCGAAGGTGGCCAGCGTGATGGCGACCGCCCCGAGCGGCGGCGGCGCGGAGCCGTGCCCCGCGAGCAACGTCCCGACCTCTTCACGGCCGCTCGTCTCGGAGAAGAGCCAGAAGGCGCCGGCGGGCCAGCTCACGCGAAAGACGTCGAACCACGGCCACGCCTCCACGGTGATGAAGTCGTCGGGGTCCGCGGGGTACGGCAGCTTGTCGAGGTCGATCTCGGCGGACGGATCGAGATCGCCGGCGCCCACCGGGCCGGCACGCCAACGGCAAACCGTGCGCGTGCCCTCGTCGTCGTCGACGCAGACGCGCTGGACGCGAAGCTGGTGGAGCCCCTCCGTCACCAGCAAGGCGTCGGTTCGCTGGCGTCGCTGCCCCTCACCGGGCTTGAAACCGGCGCGGCTGAAGCAAGCGATCGTCGTGGTAACGGCGCTCGCTGGCGTCGTCTGCGTGAAGCTGTCTCCGCAGCCCGGGTCGGTCCGGTGATCGCGCACCACCGGCGCGAGCCGCCCGAGGTCGGTCATCGGCGGCTCGCACGACCGGGGGCGGCCCCTGGCCGTGAGCGCAGCGACGACGACGGCGACCGCCGCCAGCGCCCACGCGGAGCGCCGTCCCCGGCCCAGCGAGAGCAAGATGAACGCCGCGCCCGTGAGCAGCGCCGCCAGCAGAGCATCGCCACCTTCTGCCGCCGCCATGTACGGCACGCGCGCGCTCTCGGAGGAGAGCCAGGTGGCGAAGACCGGCTGGAAGCGCGGGTCGAGGCGCGCGGCCACCATCATCGCGCCGAAGCCGAGGAGCATCGCCACGGCGATCCGCATCAGCACCGTCGCCGCCCCCGGCTTCTCCATCCGTCTCAGCGTGAACCGCTCACGGCCGATCGTCGACCGGGATCACCCGCGGCGCGCCGGCGCAACGGAACGTGTCGGTGCTCAGCGCCTCGTCGACGCCGTCGAGCGAGCAGTCGTCGATGCAGTAGCCGTACAGGTCCGGGTTGGCGTGCCGCTCGTCGACACCGGCGAGCACCTCGGCCGCCGTCGCGACCATCTCGCCCCGATGCTGGCAGTAGGCGGCGGCGTCGAGCGGCGACCCGTCGAGCACCGGCCGTGCATCGACGCAGAAGGTGGGCGGCAGTTGCTGCTCCATGAGCGAGCGCGGCGTGCGGATCTCGCGGTGCGAGCCGTCCACCAGCACCTGGCCGTCACCACACGCGTGGCTCGCGTCGACGAACACCTTGCCGCGTGGCTCACGGAAGTGCAGCGGCACTCCGGGGTCCACCAGGTGGCCGGCTGCGGCGACGAGCACCGGCAGCGCGCTGCAGCCGACGGTTGCGGAGCACAAGGCGAAGGCGCGCAGGACCGCGCCGCGCGCCGACTGCCGCAGGGCGTCCAGCTGTCCGGGGATGATCTCCGCCTCCAGCGCCCGCGGGTATCCGCGATATCCGTCCGTGGCACGATCGCCTTCCGCTGTCGCCGGCGTCCAGACCACCGCGCCGTGGAGGTGCCGCGTGTCGGTCGCCAGCTGTCGCGGCGTGGGCTCCCCCTCCACGTGCAGCAGCCCGTCGTGGAGCTCGGCCGAGCGTGCTTCGCAGAGCGTCGCCTGCCGTCGTCGCGCCCGGCGCCAGGCATACGAGGCGAGCAGAGCGCCGATGGCCCACACGCCGAGCGGAGCTGCCCAGCGCGTCGGAACCAGCTCGAAGCGCCGGGGCAGGAGCGGGATCGTCCGCAAGCCGCGCGCCGGGATCTCCGGCCCGAGCGTCCGCGCGTCGTACACCTCCCGCGCGTCGCGACTGGCGAGCGGCTCGACCACCCACAGCCCGCGCTGCGCCTCGAAGCTCACCGCGAGCCTATCGTCGGGCTTCACGCGCACGCCCGAGGCGTACGGTCGCAGGTCCACCGTCTGGT
>JAMFST010000631.1 GCA_026225435.1 Labilithrix luteola | reverse complement strand
TGCCGGTAGGTCGCCGACGTCCGGGAACTTCGATTGTCCGGCCACGTTGGGCGTGGTGCTCAATCGCAGCACCGACCCGAACGACCCCAACAGCAAGCTCGACATCGTCGACCGCCGCAGCCTCAGCTTCGAGAAGAAGTCCGGCCCGGCCAAGGTGAGCAACGTCGTCGGTGACGGTGGCGTCGCCGGGACGCAGGGGGAGTCGGCCGTGCCGCAGAACGGCGACATCTCCGCCAGCGGCGCCGCGACGCCGTTCATCCCGCAGTCGGCCTACCAGCCGACGCCCGAGGAGCTGGGCAACGCGAACAACAAGGGCTGCGGTTGCTCAGTCCCCGGCACGCAGACGCAGCAGTCGCTCCCCAGCGGGCTCGCGGGGCTCGGTGGCGGCCTCGGTCTCGCGCTGGCCCTGGTGATCCGGCGGCGGAAGCGCCAGCGTCCGTGACCCCGGCGGCGGCGATCGCGGGGGCCAAGAACGGGAAGCTCCTCCCGCTGTACATCGTCGCCGGCGACGAGCGGTTTCTCCGTGACCAGGTGGTGGCCGAGCTGCGCGCCGCGTCGCTGGGCAACGGCGTCGCCGCCTTCAACGAGGACCGCTTCACCGCGGGCGAGACCGACGTCGAGAAGATCATCTCGGCCGCCCGCACGGTGCCGATGATGGCGCCGCGCCGCTTCGTGCTGGTCCGCGGGATCGAGCGCTGGGAGGGCTCCGGCGACGAAGACTCGAAGAAGGAGACCCCGCTCGACCGCCTCGCCCAGTACGCCGCCGAGCCGATCGACTCGACCTGCGTGGTGCTGACCGCGACCAAGCTCGATGGGCGGCGCAAGCTCGCCTCGGTCGCCAAGAAGCAGGGCTTCCTCGTCACCTGCGACGTGCTCTCCCGCCAGGAGCTGCCGCGCTGGATCCTCGAGCGCTTCAAGGAGCGCGGCAATCCGTGCGAACCGGACGTCGCCGACCTCCTCGCCGAGATCGCCGGGCCGGAGCTGGCCTACGTGAACGACGCCATCGAGCGGCTCGCCCTCCACGCCGGCCTGGAGAAGCCGGTCACCGAGAACGACGTGAGCGAGTGCATCGCCCGCGTGCGCACCGCCGACACCTGGGCCCTGGTCGACGCCGTGCGCGCCCGCGAGCTGGGGACCGCGCTGAAGAACCTGGCCGACGTCTACGATCCGCGCGACCGCGGCCTTCCGCTGCTGGGGGCGCTCGCCTGGTCGATCCGCCAGCTGGCGCGCTTCAAGGCCGGGATCGACGCCGGCCTCCGCGAAGACGACGCGGCCAAGGCGGCCGGCGTCTTCCAGCCGTTCCGCGCCCGGGAGCTGTCCCAGAAGGCCAAGACCTTCCGCGGGCGGGAGCTGGAGCGGTGGATCCTGGTCCTCGCCGAGGCCGATCTGGCACTGAAGAGCTCGCGCCGCCCCGCGCAGGCGATCCTCGAGGACATGCTCACTCGGCTCTGCCGACGCACTGCGGCATAGGGGCCGCTTGAAGGCCGGTCGAGGGCCGGACGGAACCGTCCGGCCTCGTCAAAGCATCGAAAAGCCTTAAGGTGAGGACTGCGCTACTCCCGTAGCTCGAACAAACCGTGAAGGAGCCCCCCGAGATGTACGTCGCCAAGGCGATCCGGCCTCAAATTGTATCCTCCTGCAAGTGGGTCACGTCGGCCCCCATCCCGACGCGCCACGGCACCTTCGAAGCTCACGTCTTTCACGGCACCGATGACGGCGTTCAGGCGCTGCAAGGCTCGGCGAGCCCGCGCGAGCACATCGCCATGGTCTACGGCGATATCCAGGGGGCAGCCGCCCTCCCGGTGCGCGTCCACTCCGAGTGCATGACCAGCGAGGTCTTCGGCTCGCTCAAGTGCGACTGCAAGGAGCAGCTCGAGTCGGCCATGGCGGAGGTCGTCCACCAGGGGCGCGGCGCCATCCTCTACTTGCGGCAGGAGGGGCGCGGCATCGGCCTCACCAACAAGATCCGCGCGTACGGGCTGCAGGCCCAGGGGCACGACACCGTCGACGCCAACCGCCTGCTCGGCTTCCCGGACGACCTGCGCGAGTACGATTGCGCGGCGGACATGCTGGCCCACTTCGACGTGAGGAGCATCCGGCTGATGACGAACAACCCGGACAAGGTCGACAAGCTGCGCGCGCTCGGCAT
>JAMFST010000630.1 GCA_026225435.1 Labilithrix luteola | reverse complement strand
GCCGGCGATGTCCGCGCTGCCGCCATAGTTCGTCGGAGAGTTGATGACGAAGCCGACCACGTCGCTCCGCGCTTCGCGCTTGGCCTGGGCGAGCACCGCCAGCGCGGACGTCGAGCCAGGGACGACACCGGACACCACCGCGCGCCGCGGGCTCGTGGTGTTGTTGCCGAAGGACGCGCCGAAGGCGGTGTTGCGAGACGCCGCCGGCACGGCGGTGGTGCATGGGTCGACGGTGCCGCCACCGGGTGGCATGCAGCCAGGATCGGTGATGCCGGAATCGGTGGATGCGACCTCCAGCGACCACACGTTGATGTCCGACTTGTGCTCGGCATAACCTTTGTAGGTCATGATCCCGGAGGCCATTGCGGCGACGTCACTCTCGAACGTGGTCATCTCGCCGGCCTGGTAGCCCTCGGAGACGAAGAGAATGTTGAAGGGCGCGCAGGTGCCGTTGTCGACGATCTTGCGCAACCCAGGGGTCGAGGCGTCGGATGCTGCTGGCGCGGGGGCACCCACCGGCGTCGACGACGACGGACACGCCGCGGAGCCGCCGACGCAGATGCCGAGCGGCCGCAAGCTGTTCAACCCAGAGGTGCCTGCCTTGGGCGCGGCGCCCGAGCTGGCCGCGCCGGTACCTCGCACCACCGTCAGCGTCCCGGGAACATCGGGCACTCGCAGCTCGAACAGGCCGGTGCCGCCGGTGCTGAACGCGGGTGAGGGGGCGCCCGTCGAGGAGAACTCGTTCACCGTGGCCGTCGGATCGGCGATCGAGCCCGACGCGATGACCTTGCCGCTGGCGTCCGCCAGCTCCCAGTCGAGGGACGGTTGCCCCGGCGCCGCGATCGGCGAGACCGGTCCGCGGTCGTCGGGCGCGAGGCGCACGACGGTAACCTGTGAGCCGTCGTAGGTTGCCGACAGGATGAGTGTTTTGCCCGAGCTAGCAGGAGTCGAAGATGCCGGTCCGCTCGAACAACCGGCGGCGCCGCTGCCGGCGGCGAGGGCGCTGGCGGCGACGAGCCCTGCGAGGAAGGAACGAGGACGACGGCTCAGCGTCTTGAAAGAAGATGGGCTCATGTGGGGCAGGCCTCCGGCGAAGATGGACGAGCTTACGCCCCAATGCTTCATTGTGCGCTCTTCCCGCGTGCCTCGCGCCACGTCACCGTCGTGGCATCGTGCGTCATGGACGGGGCGCGCAGACCGCACAGCGCAATTCGTGCAATTTGTACAAGCTCTGTGCAAGCGGACGGAGCCCGTCCACGTTGCGCCGGCAGAGACCGCCTCGTCGGTGCCGGCGTCGCCGCCGTCATCGCCCCCGTCGCGCTCGGCTGCTCCTCCGCCGACGCCTCGGCGACGGCCGCGCCCGGTACGGGCTCGGATGCTGACCTGACGCGGCGACGAGCGACGCTGGCGGAGCCGTCTCCAGCGACGGAGGCGTCGCCGGGACGGACGACGCGAACGCGGGCCCGACCCGACAGCGGTCTGAACCTCCCGACGAAGGTGCTCAGCGCCCTCGGCGCCAAGTGCGACGGATCCGACGACACCGCCACGGTGGCCGCCGCGGTCACCGGCGCTCGCCACAACGCCTACGCCCTCGTCGTCGACTGCCCGGCGACGCTCGACATCGGCCTGAACGTCGATCGCTCGATCTTCATCGACGACGACACGACCGTCGTCTTCCAGGGGGCGGGAAAGTTCACCGTCAACAACCTCTTCGAGCCGGCCTTCGCCATCGTCGACACGAGCAACGTCACTTTCGTCCAGGCCAACTTCGACTTCTACGCGCACACGCTACGCGGCGTGCCCGAGTTGAGCCCGCGCTGGAAGCGTTGCGTCTCCGTGATCGACGAGCAGCTGGGGGAAGCGCTCGGCGAGGAGTTCGTCCGCCGCGCCTTCACCGAGGAGACGAAGAAGCAAGCGCTGGCCAAGCTGCACGCGGTGGTGAACAAGATCGGCTATCCCGAACGCTTCCGCGACTACGGAGCGGTGCGCATCTCTCGCGACGAGTGGCTGGCCACTCCACCCACGGTCGACGCCTATTACAACGCGCAGATGAACGACATCAATTTCCCCGCCGGAGTCCTGCAGCCTCCGCTCTTCGATGCCAAGCTCGATGACGCCCCCAATTATGGCAATACTGGCTCCACCATCGGACACGAGCTCACGCACGCCTTCGACGACAAGGGGCGGCAGTTCGACGGGCGAGGCAATCTGAGGAACTGGTGGACCAAGAAGGATGCGGCATCCTTCGACGTGCAGGCCGGTTGCGTGGTCAGCCAGTACGCGCAGTACACGGTCATCGACGAGGTCCATATCAACAGCAAGCTGACCGAAGGAGAGGACGTTGCCGATCTCGGCGGGACCATGCTGGCCTTCCTCGCCTGGAAGCACGCGACGGCGGGGACGGCGCTCGGGAGCGTCGACGGCCTCACTCCCGATCAGCGCTTCTTCGTCGGCTTCGCCCAGTGGGATTGCATGAACGATCGGCCCGAGGACATGCGGCTACGCGCCGTCACCAATTCGCACTCCCCGGCCCGCTATCGCATCGACGGCG
>JAMFST010000629.1 GCA_026225435.1 Labilithrix luteola | reverse complement strand
TGCCGGCGGGCTCGACGCTGCGCTCGAGAAGGCGCTCGCGACGCCGGCGAGCGCCGCGGCCGCGGCCCGGGTGATCGAGGACGCGGCGCACCTGGCGCTCGTCGTCCTGGCCATCGTCGCCGCGCTTCTCGGGAGCCCGCGCGCGTGTGGCTGCGGCGCTGCGCTGCTCCTCGTCGCGTGCGCGGCGCATGCGCTGATCAAGCGTCACGCGCGCCGTGGCCGTGCCGTCGCGCGCTCGTACCGGGCGCACCTGGCGTTGGGCGTCGCACTGGCGCCGCTGCTGGTCCGCCATCTGAGCGCCAGCGGTGGCACGGCGCCTGCTATCTCACTCTCGCCGCTGGTCATCACGGCAGTCCTCGCGCTCGCCAGCGGAGCCTTCGGCGCGGTCGCGTACGCGCTCCTGCCTCCTCGCCTCGGCGCGCTCGGCGACGACGGCACCGCGCCCGACGAGCTGACGCGCGAGCACCGGCGTGCCGGCGATCACGCCTTCCTCCTCCTCACCGGACGTGACGAGCGCGTGAAGACCTGGTGGCGCGTGCGGCTGGCGCCGTACGCGTCGTCGCGCAGCGGAGCGCTGCTGTTCGCGTTCTCCCGCGCGACGCCGGCCTCCGAGCTCGCGCGGCTTCGCGCCGAGGTGACGCGCGTGGGGCAGGGGCGTGTCGCGCTGGAGAGTCTCGAGCCGCTGCTCGATCACGCCGTGCGCACGCGGACGCTGGCGGCGCGGCGCGTCTTGCATCGGGCGCTTCGCGGGTGGCTCCCCGTGCACCTGGTCACCGCCGCGCTGGCGCTGGCGCTGGTCGCCCGTCACGTGCTGCTCCACGTGATCTTTCGCTGAGCGATCGGATGAAGCCCGCCGGAACCTTCGCCCAGTCCGCGACCGCCAGCGGCGCCGTCGTCTCCGACGTCGCTCGTGAGCGCCGCCTCCGTCGCCTCCTCGGCGGCGTCATGTTCATCGCGCTGCTCGCCGTCGTGGCGCTGCTGCTCGACGCTGCGCGCGGCGGAGGCGGTCGCCTGGCCGCGAGCGCCGCGCCCGGACCTCTCTCCCACGCGCACGTCGCCGCCGGCCTCACGTGCGCGAGCTGCCACGCCAGCGAGCCGGCCGCCGCCAGCTGCTCCGGCTGTCACGCTGCCGCCGCCCACCGGTCCAGTCGCGCACCGCATCGCGCGCTCGCCTCGGAGGCCGGTGGACCGCTCGGGTGCATCGCCTGCCACGCGACGCATGATCCATCGGCGCCCGCCGAGCCGGCGCGCGTCGCCAGCCTCGTGATCGAGGGCGCGCGGGCCACGGTGTGGCAGGGGACGGTCGGCCACGCGGTGACGCTCTCCGCTCCGGCTCCTCCGGCGCGTCTCGCGCTGGTCCCGCGCGCGGCCTGCGCTCGCTGTCACGCGCCGGCCGATCCGCGCGACCCCGCGGCTCGCTGCTTCGCCAGCGAGTCGGCGTACTCCTCCTGCTTCGACGAACATGGCGCCGGACCGCCGCTCGCCGTCCTCGAAGCCGCCAGTCGCGCCCTCGACCGTCTCGCGCTCGTCGCCGCGTCGCCGCCGCCGTCGTTCACGTCGCGCCTCGCCGGTCCGGAGCTCGGAATCACCGCCGCGGGCCTGCTCGCCGGGCTCGCCCTCACCAGCTTGCCGCTCGTCCGTCCGCGTCGCCGCCGTGCGCGTGGCTCGGTCTCGGATCCGGCGGCGCTCCCGCCTCGGTCATTGCCCGCCGCACCTCCGGTCGCCACCGCCGCGCGGCGCTTGCCCATCATCGACGCCAGCCGCTGCCTCGGTTGCCGCGCCTGTGTCGACGCCTGCGCCTTCGATGTCCTCGAGGTGGAGCGCTTCGTCGCCCAGGTCGTTCGCCCGGACGCCTGCTGCGGTGCGATCACCTGTGAGCTCGCCTGCCCGAACGGATCGCTCACCCTGGTCCCGGTCGACGGCGAGTCCTCCCGCGGCGGCGGCCCCCAGCCGCACCTCGATGCCTCGCTCGAGAGCCCGGACGCCCCGATGGTCTTCCTCGCGGGCGATCTCACCGGCGTTCCGCTCATCAAGCACGCCATCCGCCAGGGGCGCCTCGTGGCCGAGCAGGTGGCGGCGAAGCTTCGCGGGTTGGCCCCCGTGCCCGACGTGCACGATCTGGTCATCGTCGGTGCCGGCCCCGCGGGCCTGTCCGCCACCTTGCGCGCGCGCGAGCTCGGGCTCTCCGTCCTCACTCTCGAGCGGGGCGCTGTCGGCGCGTCGATCCGTGCGTTTCCCCGGGGCAAGCTGGTGTTCGAGCGCCCCCTGGAGCTGCCGCTGGAGGGGGAGCTGTGGATGGAGGAATGTACCAAGGAGGAGCTGGTCGCCCAGTGGGAGCGGGTGGTGCGGATCCACCGGCTACCGCTGCGGGCGGGGCACCTGGTCCAGAGCCTCGAGCCTCTTCCGCGCGGCGCTCGACGCGATCCGATGGGCGCGTGCTACCGCGTGACGGCCCTCCCCGACGACGGCTCCGCGCCGCTGGTGGTCTCTGCCCGCGCCCTGGTGCTCGCGGTGGGGACCCGCGGCACGCCGCGCCCGCTGCCGGCGCCCATCGATCCGGCGGTCGAGGCGCGCGTGGCCTACTCGCTGGTCGACGCCGCGAGCTTCGCCGGGCGGCGCGTCCTGGTGGTCGGCCTGGGAGACAGCGCGATGGAGGCCGCCCTTGCGCTCGCTCGTCAGCCGGGATGCGCCGTCACCCTGCTGGCGCGTGGGGAGCGGTTCACCCGCGGCAGCGCTCGCACCCTGGCGGAGCTGGAACGAGCGGTCGCCGCCGGGCAGGTCACGCTCCTCTTCGGTGCCACGGTCACCGCGGTCACCGCGAACGTGCCGGCGTCCACCGGCCCCGCCGCCGAAGCCCACGTGCGCTTCGGCGCGAACGCCGCCGGCGCCACCACGGTCCTCCCGTTCGACCAGATGTTCGTCTTCATCGGCGGCACCGGCCCCTGGTCGCTCCTCGCCCAGGCCGGGGTGGTGATTCGCGGTCTGCCCTAGATCGCCCTAGATCCTTTTTCGATCTCCTCCGTCCAAGAGCGATGCGCGTCCGCACGGCCGTCCTTGCCGCCATCCTCGGGATGGCGCTCACCTCCGCCGCCGCCACCCGGGTCCCGCTGCTCGGGGCCACGCCGATGCCGGTCGCCGGTCGCGACGACCCCGCCGCCGCCGACGCGGGCCTCCTCTCCGCCGCCGGAGCGAGCTTCGGTCAGGAGGGGCAGGACGGCCCGGTCCGCTTCGAGGGGCGCCTGGGCAATCCGACCATCGGCAAGGGGAGTGTCGGTGCGAATGGCGAGAGCTACCTCCTCGTGACGCTGCACGGGAGCGACGGCAAGAGCGCCGCGGTCAGCCCGCCGGTGCACCTCGCCGTCGTCATCGACCGCTCCGGCTCGATGCGCGGCTCCCGCATCGAGAACGCCATCGCGGCGGCCACCGGCCTGGTCGAGCACCTGCGCCCGCGTGACTCGGTCTCGGTGGTCAGCTTCGACACCCAGTCGCAGGTGGTGGTCCCGCCGACCGCCATCGACGACAGCAACCGCGCCGGCATCCTCTCCGCCATCCGCTCCATCCAGGTCGGCGGCGACACCTGCATCTCCTGCGGCCTCGAGGAGGGGATGCACCAGATGCGCGAAGCCGACGGCGCTGGCGAGCTCGCGTCCGGCGAGGTTCGCCGCATGGTGCTCCTCTCCGACGGCGCCACCAACCACGGCATCCGCGATCTTCCCGGTCTGCGCGCGCTCGCCGGTCGCCTGCGCGACGCCGGCTGCTCGGTCTCCACCGTGGGGCTGGACGTGGATTTCGACGAGAAGGTGATGGCGGCGATCGCCACCGAGTCCAACGGGAACCACTACTTCGTCCGCGACGCCTCCAACCTCGCCTCGATCTTCCGCAGCGAGCTCGACGCCGTCGAGTCCACCGTCGCCAACGACGTGGACCTGAGCGTGGACCTCGCTCCCGGCGTGGAGGTGGACGAGGTGCTCGACCGCGCCTTCACGCGCACGACCGGCCCGAACGGCCCGCGCATCCAGGTCCCCTTCGGCGCCATCCGGGCCGGGGAGGACAAGACGCTCATCGCCCGCGTCCACGTGCGCACCGACGTCCCCGGCTCCGAGCCGGTCGCCAACGTCACGCTCCACTACCGAGATATCGCCGGCGCCCGCGATCGCCAGGCCTCGGCCGATCTCGCCGTCACCGTCGGGGATGCCACCTCGGCGCTCGATCCGCTGGTCGGCGTCCGCCTCGATCGCGCCAAGACGGCGGCGACGCTCCTCGAGGCGAATGACCTGTTCGCCAGCGGCCAGACCGCGCAGGCGACCAACCTGCTGAACGTGCAGAAGGCGAAGCTCGACGTGGAGAAATCGGCGGTCGCCCGGCGGGCCACCTCGGGCGGGCTCGGCAGCTCGGAAGCGTTCGGGGCCGACAAGGACCTCGACCGGCAGCGAGACGCCCTCTCGTCGGCCGCGGCGCCTTTTTCGCCGGCGACGAGCGCGTCGGGCGCAGCTCACCACGCGGCCGCCCCGGCGCCGACGAGCGCGGAAGGAAAGGCGCTCCGCAAGGAGAACCAGGCGGCCGCCGGCCCGATGAAGTTCTAGCCTCGTCGCGGCGGCGCTGGCCGGCAGGGCTGTACGCATGTACCGTGGTCATGCCGTGTCGTCGCTGCGCTCGAAGCTTTCCCGCCTGTCGTCGGCCGGCCCCGGCTCGCGCCCGGTCGCGGAACGGCTGACGACGGCGCCCGAACCCACCGAGCCGAGCGCCGACAGGTCCGTCGTCCTCGACGACCTGCGCCGGCGCATGGACGCGATGCTCGCCCGCAGCGTCTCGCCGCGGACGCCGCCGTTGGTCGAGACCGTGGAGCTCCCGTTCACCACGACCGACACGCCGCTCGGGCCGTTGCATACGCGCCTCCTCGCGCTCCCCGTCTCGCACGTGATGGGGCGCTTCGCGGTGCAGCCGGCGCGCGACGCCGACCCCGCGCTCCTCGCGCTGCTGGCGCTCGATCCGTCGCTGGCCAAGCTCGAGATGCACCGCGCGCTCTACCTCGACACCGAGACGACCGGCCTGGCCGGCGGGACCGGCACGGTCGCCTTCCTCGTCGGCCTCGGCGGCTTCGAGGCGGACGGCAGCTTCGTCGTCGAGCAGCTCCTGGTGCGCAACCTGGGCGAGGAGGGGCCGATGCTCGCGCGCGTCGCCGAGCGCATCGCCGAGGCCTCGATGCTGGTCACCTTCAACGGCAAGAGCTTCGACATGCCGCTCCTGCGCACCCGCTTCGTGCTGGCGCGGCAGTCGATCGGCGTCGAGCCGCCGCACCTCGATCTGGTCCACGTCGCGCGCCGCATCCACCGCGCCCGCGGAGGCGCCTTCCGCCTGGTGCGTCTCGAGCGCGACGTGCTCGGCTTCGAGCGCGAGGACGACGTTCCGTCGGGGGACGTGGCGGCGCATTACCTCCACTTTCTCCGCAGCGGAGACGCGCGCGCGCTCATCGGTGTGGTCGAGCACAACGCCTGGGACGTCGCCACCATGGCGGTGCTCGTCGGCCTGTACGGCGAGCCGCTGGAGGCGAGCCAGCTCGAGGCCGACGATCTCGCCGGCGTGGCCATCTCCATGAAGCGCGCCGGCGCCATGGACCGCGCCTTCGACGTCGCCCACCAGGCGGTCGAGCGCGCCACCCGCCATCGCCACCAGGCGGGGATCGAGGCGTCGCTCGAGGCGCGAGCGAAGATCGCCGAGGCGCGCGGCGATCGGGCGCGAGCGCTGGCCGACTACGAAGATCTCGCCGCCAAGGTCGACTCGGCGGCCGTGCGGCTCGAGCTCGCCAAGCTGTACGAGCACTTCGCCAAGGCGCCGGGCCGCGCGCTCCACGTGACCAGCCAGGGGACGGGCGAGGACGAGACGCGATCGGAGAAGCGCCGTCGCCGCCTGGCCGTAAAACTCGACCGCCTGGAACGGGACGAGCGTCAGGTGAAAGCCGCCGCCGCCACGGCCGCGGCGATCCTGGCCGAGACCACGCTCCGTCTGCTCGATTGAGGTGATATCGTCCGCCGCCGCATGAACGACGAGCGCGAGCGGTACGAACCGGCAGCCATCGAGGGGAAGTGGCAGGCCTACTGGGACGAGAAGCACACCTTCCGCACCGAGCGTCGCGAAGGCCACGCGAAGATGTACATCCTCGACATGTTCCCCTATCCGAGCGGCTCCGGCCTGCACGTGGGGCACCCCGAGGGCTACACCGCGACCGACATCACCGCCCGCTACAAGCGCATGCGCGGCGTCGACGTGCTCCACCCGATGGGCTGGGACGCCTTCGGTCTGCCGGCCGAGCAGTACGCCATCCAGACCGGCACGCACCCCGAGGCGACCACCAAGAAGAACATCGACACCTTCCGTCGCCAGCTCAAGATGCTGGGCTTCTCCTACGACTGGGAGCGCGAGGTCGACACCACCGATCCGGGCTACGTGAAGTGGACCCAGTGGATCTGGCTGCAGCTCTTCAAGAAGGGGCTCGCCTACCAGAGCAACATCGCCGTCAACTGGTGCGCGGCGCTCGGCACTGTGCTCGCCAACGAAGAGGTCATCGACGGCCTCTCCGAGCGCGGGAGTCACCCGGTCGAGAAGCTCCCGCTGCGCCAGTGGATGCTCAAGATCACGGCCTACGCCGACCGGCTGGAGCAGGATCTCGACGGCCTCGACTGGCCCGACACCAAGGGAAAGCAGCGCTACTGGATCGGCCGCAGCGAAGGCGCGCTCGTCGACTTTGCGGTCGGCACGAGTGAGGGCGGCAGCGAGACGGTCACCGTCTTCACCACCCGCGTCGACACGCTCGCGGGGGCGACCTACGTGGTGCTCGCGCCCGAGCACCCGCTGGCGCTCTCGCTGACGACGCCGGTGAACCGCGCCGCCGTCGAGGCGTACCTGGCCGCCGCCAAGTCCAAGAGCGACATCGACCGCAGCGACGTCACCAAGACGAAGACCGGCGTGCCGACCGGCGCGTTCGCCGTGAACCCGATCAACGGCGACGCGCTTCCCATCTGGATCGCCGACTACGTCATCGGCACCTACGGCACCGGCGCGGTCATGGCCGTCCCGGCGCACGACGAGCGCGATCACGCCTTCGCCACCATCTACGGTCTGCCCATCCCGCAGGTCATCGCGCCGAAGAGCGGCTCCGCCGTCGACGTGGCCAAGGCGGCCTACACGCCGGGTGACGAGGCCGCGGTGGCGTACCAGCAGCGCACCGTCGCGGGGATCCCCATCGCCGACGGCACCCCCGCGCCCGAGGTCCGCAAGAAGGTCACCGCCTGGCTCGCCAGCGAGAAGAAGG
>JAMFST010000628.1 GCA_026225435.1 Labilithrix luteola | reverse complement strand
GACCTTGCCGACGTCCTCGCCCAGGATGACGACGCGCGAGTCACGGCGCATCTCCAGGCGCAGGGCGTCGTTGATCGCCTGCACCATGTTCATCGTGCTGCTGCTGGCCGGGCCGTTCGGCTCCGGGGTAATCGCGGCTTCGCTCATCAGTGCTGACTCTCCGCCTGCTCGCGCAGGTTCCACGGGGGCGATGCGAACACGTCTTCGAACAGCGTCTTGCGATCCGGCGGCCCGGCCGACTCGGCGGCGGCGACGGCGGCGGCGATCTCGGCGCGCACCTCCGACTCGAGGGCGGCCTCGCGGAACAGGGTCCATAGCTTCTGCGACTCGAGGTGCTTGCGCAGCCGCTGGATGGGATCGCGCCCGGCCCAGTCGGAGTCGTCGCGGCGACGCTCGGTCATCGCCTCGATCAAGGTGGGCCCGAGCCCCGCGCTGGCCCGGGCGACCGCCGAGCGGGTCATCTGCAGGACGGCGACCGGATCGTTCCCGTCGCAGCGCAGGGCGTTCACGCCGTAGGCGATGCCCTTGGTCGCGACCGACTCGGCCTCGTCGTGCGCGTCACTGTGACGGCAGAAGAGGACCACCGGCGCCTTGAGCACGCCGGCGAAGTTCACCCCGTTGTGGAACTCGCCCGAGCTGGTGGCCCCTTCGCCGAAGTACACCAGCGTGACCAGGTCCTCCTTGCGCGAGCGAGCCGCCCAGGCAAAGCCAACCGCGTGGGAGATCTGCGTCCCCACCGGCGAGCTGACCGAGGCGAAGTGTGCCGAGCGGGCGCTGGGGTGGTCGGGCATCTGCCGCCCCTTGGTCGGGTCGCTGGCGTTGCCGAACATGTGGTGGAAGTAGCTGCCGAGGCTCATCCCGCGGTGGAGCGCGGCGCCGAACTCCCGGTACGAGGGGAAGACCCAGTCCTGCGGACGGAGGGCGGCGGCGCTGGCGACGATGGCCGCCTCCTCTCCGATCGAGCCGACGTGGAAACCGATGCGCCCCGAGGCTTGCAGCTCCGAGACAGCCTCGTCGACCATCCGGGCGCGGACCATCCCGCGGTAAACCGCGACGAGATCCTCCGCGGCGAAATCGAGCGGCTGGTTCCCGAGCGGCGGCGTGACGTTGGAGTTCATGGCGAAGCGCGCGCACGATAGCCGACAGCGCAGCACTGGCGAGAGGAGTTCGCATGCTGCGGCGCGACGTGCTCGACGTGATCGTGACGAAGCGCGACGGTGACGAGCACGGTGGCGTCCGCAGTCCTCGACCGAGCGCCAGGTCATCGGGTAGGCTGCTGGTCATGGCGCGCCGCGCCTTCAACGCCTACTCCTCCGGCTTCGGTTCCGGCCCTCGCCGTGAGCGCGCAGGGAGCGGGGCTTCCGTGCACCCGCCTCCCCCCAGCGTTCCGCGCATCGGGTCAGGCGGACGCGCGTCCGTCACCCCTCCGCCTCCGCTGGTGGGCGATCGGTTGACGCCGCCGAGCGACAGCGTGAGCGCCGCCGCCGTGGTCGCGCTAGCCGACCGTCTGCTCGCGCTCGACGACGGCGCCTTCTTCATTTCCTGGGTGGAATCGCTCCAGCTCGGCCGGCAGGCGCTCGACGTCGGCCTGGCGGCCCGGCTGGTGCGCGCGTACCGCGAGATGGGGCGCGCGGACCGGGCGCGGGATCTCGCCGCTTCGATCGCGCCCTCTCCTTCGCCGGTGACCGTCACGCCCATCGATCTGGCGCGGCTCGCGGTGGAGCGCGCGTTCCTCTCCATCGCCGAGGGGCGGCCGGAGCACGCCGAAGGGGAGCTGCGCCAGGCGTCGCGCGCGCTCGCCCAGGCTCCGCGCGGCTCCGGCTCGCGCGAGCAGCTCGACGTGCACCTGGCGAGCGCCCAGCTCGAGCTCCGGCTCGGGCGGCAGGAGCCGGCGCGCGCCTCGCTGCGCCTGGCGGAGCACGTGGCCGAGCGGCTCGAGGAGGGGATGCCGCGGGTCGCGGTGTCGCTCGCGCTCGGGCACCTGTCGATGCGGCTGTCGGATCCGCGCGCCGCCTGCAAGCACTACACGGCCTCGCTCGAGCGCGCCCCGGCTCGCTCTCCCGGCGCCATGCGCGCCCACGGCAACCTGGCCATCGCCCTGTCGGCGGTCGGTCGCTACGAGGAGGCGCGGCAGAACGCGGTGCAGGCCATCTCCATCGCCGCCGACGGATCGGGCGGCGTCAGCCCCAACCCCAGCGGCGGCCGCGACTCGATCATCCCCCGCGACATCCGCGGCGAGAGCTCGCCCGGCGTCGCCATCCGTCACGCCGACGCCTTCGACGTGCTCGCCACCGTGGAGATCGTCGCCGATCAACCGGTCGCCGCGCTGCAGGCGCTCGACGAGGCCTGGTCGCTCCTCGGAGAGGCCGACGCCCCTGCCCTGCGCCTGCAGATCGCCCAGCATCGCGCCTGGGCGCTGGCGCTGGCGGCGCGAGCGCCGTCGGCGAAGCAGTGGCTGAGCAAGGTGGAGGAGCTGCGCGCCGGCGCCCCGGTCGACGACGTGCTCGACGAGCAGGATTACGCCATGACCCGGGCGCGCACCCTCGAAGCGTCGGGTGAGCTCGAGGCGGCGCTCGCCTTTGCCCTGCCGCACACGACGCGCGCGACCGACGCCTTCGTCACCGGCGTGCTCAACCTGGTGGTCGCTCGCTGCGCCGACTCGCTCGGCGAGGAAGCGACCGCCCGCGCCGCCCTCGAGCGGGCCGCCGTCAGCGGGGACAAGCACGGCTGGATCTTCCCCGAGCGCAGCGCCAGCGCGACCCTGTGGGAGGTCGCGGCCAAGGGGGGCGACAGCCGCGTCGTCCGCTACGCCGAGAAGGTGCTGGCGGTGACCACCTCGGCAGGCGAGCTTTCGCCGATGAGCGTGCAGCCGATGAGTCTCCCGCCGCCGTCGCTCTACCCGAGCATGCCGCCGCCGTCGCTCCACGACCTGGCGATGTACACGTCGGGCACCTCGGGCGCGTCGTCCACCTCGGTGGAGAGCGCCGCCGACGCCGAGGCGCTCCTCTACGTGACCACGCCGAACGGGGTGAGCCGCGTGAAGGCGAGCGAGATCGCCCAGGCGACCGCCGGCGCCGGGCTGGTCGTCGACACCCGCAGCCACCACCTGCGCGTCGCCGATCGCGCCGTCTCGCTCGAGCGCCGTCGCGCCCTCGAGCCGCTGGTGGTGCAGCTGCTGCGCCGGGCGAAGGAAGGGCTGAGCGCCGAGGAGATCCTCCGCGCCGCGGGTGGTCCCGGTCCCGACTCCGCCGACGCCGAGCATCGCGTGCGCGTGCTCATCTCCCGCGTGCGCGATCTGCTGGGCGATCCGGCGGCCATCGAGCGGGTGCGCGACGCCGGCGAGTACGGCAAGACGCGCTACCGCCTGGCGGCCGGCGTGGTCTTCGCGCTCATCGAGCCGTTGTTCGCCGCCGGACAGCACTGATGCGGAGTGGTCACGGTGTGCGAGGAGCGCTGCTCCTCGCCTTGCTCGCAGCTTCGATCACCGTCGTCCCGGCGTGCAAGAACACGCTCGACCCGGACACGAGCACCTGGCCGGCGCTCCTCTCCGAGCCCGCGTCGCTCGACGACACCGGGCCGGTGAACCAGAACACCATCCTGCGCGGCGTGCTCGAGCTCGGGATGCGCAACCGCTCGGCGCTCGAGACCGCGGTGCTCGCCGAGTACACCACCGGCTCGCCCACGTACCGCCAGTACATGACGACGGACGAGTTCGATCAGACGTACGGCCCGCTCAAGACCGACCTCGACACCATCACCGCCTGGCTGTCGACCAACGGACTGAGCCTCGAGCGCGTGTCGTCGCGCGCGTTGCTCATCGAGTTCTCCGGGCCGGTGGTCACGATCAACACCGCCTTCGGCTTCATCCTCCACGACTTCCACCCCAAGTCGGCGATGCCTAGCGACGCCACCGGGGACATCTACGCCACCACCACGGCGCCGGTGGTCCCCGCCGGCCTCCCCTCGAGCCTCGTCGGGCTGCTCGGCTTCGCGGTGCAGTTCCCCTCCGAGACGACCGAGAAGCCGCCGACGCTGCAGATGGCGTCGCCGACGACACCGAGCATGGCGCTCGTCCCGCAGCAGGTGGCCGACTATTACGGCTTCACCTCCGAGGCGAACAAGGGCAACACCGGCTCCGGCGCCAGCCTCGGCATCGTCGCCGGCTACGCGTATCACGACGCCGACGCCGAGGGATTCTGGGACGGCTTCCGCGTCGTGCCCAGCTCGGTCACGGAGAAGTCGACCATCGGCAGCCAGGTCTTCAGCTACGGCTCGACCACCACCGAGGCGGTCGAGTGGAGCGGCGCCCTCGCCCCCGGCGCCAGCATCAGCGTCTACGAGATCCCCGACGCCAGCGTCATCTCCACCGTCTACGCGCTGCACGAGGCGGTCGGCCGCGCCGAGGTCGACGTGGTGAGCGATCCGTTCTCGCACCGCGAAGACCTGCTCTCCCCGGCGATCACCCGCGCCAGCGACGACGCCGGTCTGCTCGGCGCCGCCCTCGGGATCACCGTGCTCGCCGGCAGCGGGAACAGCTCGGGCGTCGACATCCCCGGCTCCAGCTCGTGGATCACCTCGGTCGGCGGCACCACCGTGAGCGTCGATTCGTCCGGCGACATCTCCAGCGAGAAAGGCTGGGTCGACTCCGGCTGCGGCACCTCGGTGCAGGTGAACCGCCCCAGCTGGCAGCCGGACAACCTGGGCTCGGTCAGCGGCTTCTCCAGCACCGGCCGCGAGGTCTGCGACATCTCGGCCAACGCCGGCGAGGCGGTGTGGATGGTCAACGGCGGCGCCTGGACGCCGGTGACCGGCTCCACCGCGTCGGTGTCGATCATGGCCGCCGGCGTGACCATCGCCAACCAGGTGCGGGTCGCGGCCGGCTTGCCCAAGCTCGGCTGGCTCAACAAGCGCTTGTACGAAAGTACGGCGCTGCAGGCGGCCTTCCGCGACCAGACGTCCACCGACGCGACCAACGCCCCCGCCGGCGCCGGCTGGGATTGCAGCACCGGATGGGGGTCGTTGAACCTCACGAAGATGGCGGGCGCCGACTGGTGAGAGGGCGCTCTCGGTCACCAGCCGGCGACCGTCAGGTCTTGTGCGTGGTCACCATCTTGTACTGCTCGCTGCCGGTGTCGTCCTT
>JAMFST010000627.1 GCA_026225435.1 Labilithrix luteola | reverse complement strand
GTAGCCCGCGCCGTTCGTGTCGGTGGGCACCGGCAGGTCTTGAGGCAGGGTCGGCGTGCCGTTGGCGTTGGTGCCGCCGTTGGGGGTGACGATGGCCACCACCGGCGCGCCGTCGCGATGGGTGAGGCGCCAGGTGGCGACGCCCATCACCACCAGGGTCAGCAGCCCCGCGCCGGCGGCCGCCAGGACCTGCCGCACGCGCTGCGAGCCGGACGGCGGCACCGACGGCATGTAGTCGTGCGCCGACGACATCTGGCTGAGGCTCTGGATGCTGTGCATCTCCACGCCGCGGCCGAACGACTCGGTCTCGCGCATGAGCAGCCGCCCCTGCGCCGGGTTGATCGTCTCGGCGATCATCTCCGGGCTGATACGGAAGCTGTCACTGACCGATCCCTTGCCGGCGAGCGCCAGCGAGAGCTGATCACGCCGCTCGGCCAGCCGGTCACCGCAGAAGCGATTGAGGACGGCGGCCACCTCGCGCGTCGACGCCGGCACCACCGCGCGCTCGAGCGCCTCGAGGAACTCGGCGGCGGTCTGGAAACGCTCCGACGGATCGCGCTCGAGCGCCCGCTGCACCACCGGATCGAGCGAGCGCGGCAAGCTGAGGACGAGCGACGACGGATCCGGCACCGGCGCCTCGGCGATGCGGCGCATGGTGTCGAAGTCGTTCTCGCCCTGGAACAGACGGCGCCCGGTGAGCGCCTCGTGCAGGGCGACGCCGGCGGCGAAGATGTCGACCCGGCGATCGATGGGCAGCCCCATCGCCTGCTCCGGCGACATGTACGCGAGCTTCCCCTTGAGCGAACCGCTGCGCGTCTCGGTGAGACGGTGGGCTGCCTTGGCCACGCCGAAGTCGATGAGGCGGCTGGCGCCATCGACCGCGACGAGCACGTTCTGCGGGCTCACGTCGCGGTGGACCACGTGCAGGCTCTCGCCGCGCATGTCGGTCGCTTCGTGCGCCGCGTGCAGACCGGCGAGCGTGTCGGCGATCACGCGCCCGGCGACGGCCGGCGGGATCCGCTCCCCCTGCTGCGCCGCGGTCTTGAGCAAGGTGGAGAGCGCCGTCGACTCGACGTACTCCATGACGAGAAAGAGCTCGCCGGGCAGGCCGATGTTCGACCCGCGCTCGGTCTCCACCACGTCGATGACCGGCACGACGTTGGGGTGGCGGACCATCGAGGCGACGCGCGCCTCGTCCCGCAGCATGTCGACGAAGTCCTTGTTGCCCAGGTGGTGGCGGTGCACCCGCTTGACGACGACGAGACGCTCGAAGCCCGCCGCGCCGACCTGGCGCGCGACGTAAACCGTGGCCATGCCGCCCGACGCCAGCTCGATGAGCGGCTCGTAGTTGCCCAGGCGAACCCTGGACATCGACGGCGGGGCCGAATTCAAGTTCAGAAGCTCCCACCAAGCTGCATCGACGTTCCGCTCACGCCCACCTGGACGCTGCGATCCTTCCCCTTCCAGTCTACCAGCCAGATCGCCGCTGCGCCCGTGAGCACGCCGAGACCGACGGTGACGCCGAGCGCCACGTTGGTCCGCGTCTCCTTGGAGCGGCCGCTGTCGAGGTTCGCCTGGGTGGGGCTGTTGTCGAACTTGGTCTTCTGCGAGGTGGTGTCGAGCCCGGAAATGATGGTGGTGATGGCGCCGGCGGCCGTGAGCACGCCGCCCACGATGACGACGACCGGCGACCAGCCGTGGTGCGGTTTGACCGTGTCGCCGTTGGTGGACGGGTTCACCACCAGGGTCGCCTGCTCGGGGGGAGGCGCATTCTCCGGCGGCGCGACCAGGGCGACGCTCTGCACCTCGCCCGCCTCGACGCTCTGCGCTTGCTGCACCGGGCGATCGCCGGCGTGCGCCTCGACGACGTGGGCGCCCGGGTTCACGTACACGGTGGCGGTGTCGACCAGCTCGCGGTCGACCTTCACGTCGTCGAGGCCGACGGCGTGGATCTCGAGCTGCCCGAGCTTGGGGCTCAGTTGCCGCAAGGCCGTCTGCGCCGTGTTCCGGTCGCGCGAGTTCGGCGGCGCTTCCTTGAGGAACTTGGTGAAGAGGTTCGCCGCGCGGGCGATGTCGCCCGAGCGTTGCCGCGCGCGCGCCGCATTCCACAGGGCGTCGGGGTGCGGCTTGAGCTTGTAGGCGAGCTCGAACGAGTCGGCCGCGTGACGGTAGTCACCGGCGCCGTACGCCCGTTGCCCCTCGGCGAACGCGCGCTGGGCAGCGATCTTCTTGTCCTCGGTTTCGGCGCCCGCGGCGTCGACATGAGCCGCCGCGCCTGGCTGTGCCTCCTGCGCCGACGCGGAGGTCGGACACAACAGCACCACCATCGCCACAGTCGGCGCCAGCGCGAGCGCCGGGATAAGCCTTCGCAGGGACATCGGTCTCCTTCGCTCGGACGCGAACCCGACCATCGTAAAATTGCAGGGTCCCGACGGCAAGAACGACGATCCCCACAGGGTACGATGTTCTTCTTGCCTACATAAGCTCCAGACCTGGCGCGCCTTCACCCGGCGTCACCTCGCGCGCCTCGCACCCCCTCGATCTGCGGGCTTTTGCGTCTTTCCATGGCAGCGATCCTCCGGCGCAGCCCTGATGCTCGGACGCGGCGAGCCGAGGATCGCGCTGTAAAATTTGTTCGGCATCGGCCGCCAAGCGCTCCACCCAGGCGGGCGGAGTCTCCGGATCGAGCCACAGGAGGGTCTCCTCGGCCCCCGATTGACGCGTCCCGCCGAGGTCCCCTGCCCCGCGCAGCGCCAGGTCCACCTGGGCCAGATCGATCCCCTTGGAGTGCAGGGTCATGGCGTCGAGGCGGGCTCGCGATCGCACATCGAGCGGCTTCGATGCGTGCAGAATGCATGCACTCGCGCGATCGCCCCGCCCGACGCGACCGCGCAACTGGTGGAGCTGCGCCAGGCCGAAGCGCTCGGCGCCTTCGACGATCATCATCGTCGCCTCGGGCACGTCGACGCCCACCTCGATCACCGTCGTCGCCACCAGCACGTCGACGGCGCCGCTGCGGAAATCGCGCATCGCCTTGGATTTCTCGGCCGGCGGCAGGCGACCGTGGAGCAGCCGCACCCTCCCCGGCTTGCCCGGCTGCGCGAGCACCTCGTCGAGATCGCGGAAGCGGTCGACGGCGCTGGGGAGATCGAGCTCGTCCTCGTCCTCCTCCGGCTCCTCTTCGTCGCCACGCCCACCGGCGCGCCCCGTCTTGCCGATGCGCGGAGTCACGAAGAAGCAGCGCTCCCCCCGGGCGATGGCCGCGCGCATGTCAGCCAGCGTCTGCCCCAGCTCCGCCGATGTACGGACGATCGTCTGTACATCCGGACGGCCGCGGGGGCGTTCGAGCAGGCGCGAGGTGGCCAGCTCCCCGCGCAAGGCGAGCGACAGGGTGCGGGGGATGGGCGTCGCGCTCAGGGTCAGGAGGTGCGGGACCACCTTCCCCTTGCGCACGAGCGCGAGGCGCTGGGCCACGCCCAGCCGGTGCTGCTCGTCGACCACCACCAGCGCGAGGCCCGCGAAGGCCACCCCTTCGCCGAGCAGCGCGTGCGTGCCGACGAGGATCTTCAAGCTCCCCTCGGCCACCCCGCGCAGCAACCGAGCGCGTTGCGGAGCGGGGGTATCGCCGGTGAGCAGCGCGATGGGCGAGCCGGTCGCCCGGGCGAGTGGCGCCAGCGCCTCCAGGTACTGCTCGGCGAGCACCCCGGTGGGCGCGAGCACCGCGGCCTGCGCGCCGGCGGCGGTGCACTGGGCGATCGCCGCCATGGCCACCGCCGTCTTGCCGGTGCCGACGTCGCCGAAGAGAAGGCGGCGCATCGGCTGGGTACGGGTGAGGTCGGCCTCGATCTCCTTGATGGCCTGGAGCTGCTCGCCGGTGAGCGGGAACCCGAGCTCGGTCTTCAGCCGGGTGAGCGTGGCGCGCTGCTTCGGCAACGCGCGCGCGGCACCTCCCGCCCCTCCCGCGCCGGCTTGCAGGCGATCGCGCACGCTGGCGAAGGTCTCCGCCCAGGCGAGCCGCTCGCGGACGGCGCGACGGATCTCCTCGTCCGGTGGCGCGGCGAGCGCCCCCTCGTCCCCATGCACCGCCAGCAGCAACGAGCGCGCAGGGAGCATCCCTTCACGCGCGGCGATCGCCGGCGGCACCGGATCGCCCACGTCGGGGAGCGCGGCGAACGTCGCGGCGATCGCCTTGCGCATGGCCGCGTCGGTGACCCCGGCGCGGGCATAGCGCGCGCGCGTCGGCACGCTGTCCTCTTCGCGGACGATCTCCGGGTGGATGAAGCGCACCACCCTGGCCCCCGGCTTCCCCTTTTCCCCCGGTGGCAGCGCGCGCCCGAGGAGGCGAACCACCGTCCCCGGCCTGGCCAGCGCCAGCACCCCGTGCGCCGTGTAGAACCACTGTGCCACCACGGTCTTCTTCTTGGCGCTCGGCTCGTCGGCGGAGCCGGCGGCATCGGCGTCGGCCAGCACCACCCGCACGCTGCGCATCGCCCGCATCGGTACCAGCGTCGCCGACACGACCACCGCGCGAAGACACACCCGGCCGGTCGGCGCTCCCGGCGCCAGCTCACTCGCCTCGCTGACCATGCTCTCGACGAACGCGCCGACGCTCAGCGGCTGGCTCCAGTCGTCGTACCGCGCCGGCAGCGCCCAGAACAGGTCACTCACCGTGGTGATCCCCTCCTCGGCGAGCGCCTTGGCGGTCTTCGGCCCGAGTCCCGGAAGCACCTGCAGCTGGTGGTCCGGCCCCACGGTGACGACGGGCCGCGGCTTTGGCGAGGGCGGCGGCTCGCTCTCGCGAAACGCCTTGCACGCGCGCACCAGCCCTTCGACCCGCGCGCGCACCTGCTCGGGCGAGCGCGTCGGCTTCCCTTCACGCAGCGCGAAGCCGTCGAGCAGCTTCCGCCAGTCTGCCATCCGTTCCGGCGGCACCGCCGCGGTGAACGTCTCCGCCTTCGCGAGCAGCGGCAGGAGCGGCCGCTCGGAATCGGCCGCCGCGCCCTTCAACCAGATCTTCGCCGCCCGTTCGAGCGCCGCGAAGCTGCCGGCCGCCTTCGCCGCCTTCTCAACCAAACGTGACTTCGAGCACCTCGTAGAGACGCTCGCCGCCGGGCATCCGCATCTTCACCTCGTCGCCGGCTTCCTTGCCGAGGAGCGAGCGCGCCAGGGGGCTGGTGACGCTGATCTGCCCCTGGTTGATGTCGCTCTCGTCGGCGCCGAGGATCTTGTAGACGACCTCCTCCTCGGTCTCGGTGTTCACCAGGCGCACCGTCGCCCCGAAGGCGACGCGGTCGCCGGCGAGCTTGGACGGATCGATCACCTCGGCCAGGGCGAGCTTGGCCTCGAGGTCCTTCATGCGCCCCTCGATGAACGACTGCTTGTCGCGCGCCGCGTGATACTCGGCGTTCTCCTTGAGATCACCGTGCTCGCGCGCGGTGGCGATCATCTGCACGACCTTGGGGCGCTCGACGCTGCGCAGGTTGTGGAGCTCATCGCGAAGGCGAGCGTAGCCTTCCGGCGTGATGGGGTTCTTCTCCATGGGGGACGTTCAATAGCCGCCTCCTGAATCAGGTGCAATCGTAGGGTGCCGACCATGAACGACGACGTCGCTGCTTCCGATCGCTCCGGCCCCTCCGAACGCCCCACCACCGGTCTGCGCATCGTCCTCGAGCGCGAGGATTCCGGCGACCTGCGCTACGCCGGCCAGATCCTCTCCCCCGCCGAGACCGTCGCGGTCGAGGCCCAGGTGGCCGCCGACGGATCGGTCGCCGTGACCGTCCAGCGCGCCGACCCCGTCGATCTCGATCCCGCCCGCCGCGCCGCGCTGGTGGAGAAGGTGCGCTTGCTGGTGCGCACCCTCGTCCGTCAGGCGGCGAGCGACGAGCTGAGCCCGCCGCGTCGCATCAACCGCTGGCGCGAATAGCCGCCGTCCTCACTGCGAGGGGACGCAGTCGTACGACGCCCGCCAGTCTTGCAGCACCGGCGTCTCCTTCGGCGAGGTCGACGGGTCGAGCGTCGCGGTGACGCGCAGGACGCTGAGCGACTGCTGCCCGGCGGTGGTGAAGTCGTTGTTCACCGTGTTGGCGGAGGCGACCCAGGTGGGCGTCTGCGCGCTCGTCGGCCAGCCGTCGGCGATCCAGCTCGGATCGGCCTTGGCCGTGCCGATCTGCACCGGGATCGGGTTGCTGGTGCTGACGAAGCCGGCCGTGGAGCTGGCCGTCTGCGCGGTGAACACGATGCTCGAGTCGAGAGGAGTGTTCGCCTGCCAGGAGAAGTACTGCCACTGGACCGCGTAGCTTTGCGGGCAGGTGGCGGAGTAGTCGCGGGTGAAGCTCGACCCGCTGTACGAGACCAGCGGAGGGGGCGCCTGGCAGACGTTACCGACGCACTGGGAGCCGGTGGTGAGCGCGCCGCAGCAGCCGATGATGGCGCAGCTGGCGCCGTCGGCGGCGCAGGAGGTCGTGGTGGGGACCGCGACGCAGTGCTTGCTCGGCGGGTTGGTCGGGGCGCCGGTGTCGACGACGCAGCGGGCGGTGGTCGGCGCTCCGCAGCAATCGAGATCGGTGTCGCAGGCGCTGGCGGCGGTGGTGCCGGGCGACTCGCAGGCGTTGAGCACGTAGTAACCGCGGGAGTTACCGGCGAGCAGCTCCTGGCCCGGCAGGTAGAAGGCGGAGAAGCTCGGGTCGCTCCCCTCGGGCGCGTTCACGTTGATCGCCGCCACCCACAGCTTCTTCGTCGTCGGCTGGATGGTCAGGTTCTGGAAGCGCGGATCGCTCCAGTACGGGTTGATGGTGGCGACGTTGCCGAAGACACGGCGCGAGGTGAACACCATCCACGCATACCCGCCGCTGAGGCGCGGCAAGATGGTCGGCTCGTAGTTGACGACGTTGTCGATCGAGTGCGCGTTGGTGCTGGTGAGCACCTGGCCGTTGGCGTTGGTCATCTTCACCGCCGTCGGCGTGCTGTCCGTCGAGGCCCACCAGAGCTCCGCCTCGGTGCCGGAGTTGTTGCACGTGCCGGTGCCGTCGCAGGTGGAGCGCGTCGCCGCGTAGTCACGGCCGTTGCCCAGCACCTCGCGCTCGAAGACCACG
>JAMFST010000626.1 GCA_026225435.1 Labilithrix luteola | reverse complement strand
TCACCGGCTCGCTCGCCACCATCTTGTGGCTCCTCGCCCTGCGCAAGGAGCGCGTCCAGGTGAGCTTCTGGACGTTCTTCAAGCTCGGCGTGGTGGTGATGCCGGCCGCGCTCGCCGCTTCCCTTCTGGGCTCTCTCGCGATGGACTCGCTGCTGCAGTCCCCTCGTCCCGCGACGACGACCAGCATCGACCGTGTTCCTCTCGCCATGGAGAAGACCTGATGAGCGCCGCCTGGATCATTCCCTTCATCCTCCTTGGTGGTGCGCTGCAGAGCGTGGGGGCCGCGATGAACGGCCAGCTGCATCGCTCCCTCGAGAACGCCTGGCTGGCGTCGGCGGTGTCCTTCGCCCTCATCACCTTCTTCTTCACCGGCATGTTCCTCGTGCTGCCGCATCCGCTGCCGTCGATGAAGGGGCTGGCCGACATGCCCTGGTGGGCGCCCATCGGCGGGCTCGTGGGGGCCGTGCAGGTCTACGCCGGGCTGACCCTCGTGAGCCGCGTCGGCGCGGGGCCGTTCGTCGCCATGACGGTGTCGGCATCGCTCATCGCCTCGCTGGTCATCGACCACTTCGGCCTCTTGCGAATGGACACCCATCCGCTCAACGCCCCTCGCGTGATCGGCGCGCTGCTGCTCATCGGCGGCGCCGTGCTCATCGGAAAGTTCTGAGGCCGGTGCTTCCCTGCGGCCCCCGGAGGCGCACGCCGGCGCTCGCCGCCCTCGAGGCGTTGAGCTTCTTCATGGCCGACATGCAGGCGGGTATCGGCCCGTTCCTCGGTGTCTTCCTCGTCGCCCATGGCTGGCGCACCGGTCGTATCGGGACGGTGATGACGCTCGGCGGGATCGCCGGGATGCTGATGACGACCCCCGCTGGTGCTCTCGTCGACGCGACCTCGCGCAAGCGGCTCTACGTCGTCGTCCCGGGGGTGTGCACAATCGCGGCGTCCGCCGTGCTGCTCGTCTCCCAGCGCTTCTGGCTCGTCGCCGCCTCGCAGGTGGCGACCGCGGTGGCTGGCGCCGCCATCGGGCCGGCGGTCGTGGGCATCACCCTCGGCATGGTCCGTAAGGAGGGGTTCGATCGGCAGAACGGTCGCAACCAGGCCTTCAACCACGCGGGCAACGCGGTGGGCGCCGGCGTCTCCGGCTTGCTCGGCTGGAAGCTCGGGCTCCCGGCGGTGTTCTGGCTGGCGGCGCTCTTCGGCGTCCTGTCGATCGGTTCAGTCCTCCTCATCCCGAGGGCCTCCATCGACGACGACGCTGCCCGCGGGCTCGACGAGCACGGCGACGGTCGCGGAGCCGTCGGCGGTCTGCGCGTGCTCCTCGAGAGCAAGCCGCTTCTTGTCATCGCTGCGTCGCTCGCCTGCTTCCACCTCGGCAACGGCGCTATGCTTCCTCTCTTCGGCATGGCCGTCGCCGCGCGGGGCGAAGGCGACGCGGCCGGCACCGTGGCGCTGACCATCGTCGTCGCCCAGGGCGTCATGGTCCTCGCGTCGCTCGCCGTCGTCCGCTGGGGCTCGAAGCGCGGCTCGTGGGTCATCCTTCTCGTGTCGTTCCTCACCCTCCCGCTGCGCGGCTTCGTCGCCGCGCACCTGCTCACGCGCTGGGGCGTCTACCCCGTGCAGATCCTCGACGGCATCGGCGCGGGGCTGCAGAGCGTCGCGGTCCCCAACCTCGTGGCGCGCGTGCTCCAGGGGACCGGACGGGTCAACGTAGGTCAGGGCGCCGTCATGACCGTTCAGGGCCTGGGAGCTTCGCTGAGCCCCGCGCTGGGGGGATGGATCGCGCAGGAGGCCGGCTACGCCGTCGCGTTCGAGGTGCTGGGCGCCTTCGCGCTGGTCTCCATCGCCACATGGCTCGGCTTCGCATCGGTGGTCCGCGCCGTCGACGACCGTCGCACGAGGTGAAGGCCTACTCTCCATCCCGCGAGGTCGCACATCGTCACGCCTCGGATGGATTCCACGCCGCCCGCGTTGCCAGATGTTCACCAAAGGTTCAACGACCGTGCGTTGCATGCGCGCCGTACATCCCGAAGTGTGCGCGCACTCGAATGAAGCGCCGCCTACCGCTCGTCATCCTCGTCAGTCTGGCTGCCCCCCTCGCCCTCGCGGGCACCTTGGGTCTCGGCGCCTGCAGCAGCTCCGACAACGAGATCGCCGGCAGTAACGAGGAGTCCACCATCGGTGATGGCGGCGCCACCTCCGACACGCGCCGGCACGACGGCGGCGGCCACGACGCGGGCAGCGACAGCGGACCCCCGGTCGACCTCGATGGCGGTAGCGGCGCTGGTAACAGCGACGCCGGCGACAATCCGATCAAGCACGTGGTCTTCGTCATCAAGGAGAACCACACCTTCGACAGCTTCTTCGGCAGCTACACGAAGGCGGACGGCAGCGACGCGGGGGTGAACGGCACACCCAACAACAAGTGCTACTCCCCCTCGCGAGGTTACATCGACTGCCCCGAGGCGCCCGATTCGCCCCAGGACATGTGCCACCAGCACGACTGCGCCCTCACCGACTACGACGACGGGAAGATGGACGGCTGGGACATCACCGGAGCCGACGCCGGCGTGGGTGACCAGGTTTACGCGCAGTACCACCGCGAGGACATTCCCAACTACTACGCGTACGCGGACCACTTCGTCCTGGCCGACAACTTCTTCGCCAGCATGCTCGGGCCGAGCTTTCCTGGTCACCTCATGACCATCGCCGGCCAGGCCGCCTGGGCGATCGACAACCCGCCGCTCGATGTGCCGCCGGATTACTTCGCGCTCCACCCCTACTGGGGCTGCGACGAGGACACGTCGGACACCTGCCCGGTGCAGAATCAGCAGACCTGCCAGACCAGCGGCGTCTTCCCCTGCTTCGACATCCCCTCGCTTCCCGACGTGTTGCCGGCCGGAGTCGACTGGAAGTTCTACGGCTCCAACTACACGTACCTCGGGGTCGGCCCGAGCGAGGTGTGGAGCATGTTCGACGCGGTCAGCTCGATCCGTAACGGGAAGAACTGGGACAAGATCGTGACGTACGACCAGTTCGACACCGACGTCGCCAACGGGACGCTGCCGGCGGTGAGCTGGCTGGTGAACCAGGACACGAGCGACGAGCACCCGGGGGGCATCCTCGGCATCGAGCTGTCGCTCTGCCAGGGGGAGAACTGGACGGTCACCAAGATCAACGAGGTGATGCAGTCGGCCTACTGGAAGGACACCGTGATCATCTACACGATGGACGACTTCGGCGGCTGGTACGACCATGTGAAGCCGCCGGAGCAGTACGGCTGCGACAAGAGCTCGCCCTACGGACTGGGCTTCCGCCTGCCGATGATCGCCATCTCGGCCTACGCCAAGCCGGGGTTCGTCTTCCACGAGCAGAGCGAGCAGGCGAGCCTGCTCACCTTCGCCGAGAAGATCTTCCACGCGACGAGCACCCTGGCGGACCTCGATCCCAACGCGCGCGACAAGCAAGCGAACGATCTTCTCGACGCGTTCGACTGGAACCAGGCGCCCAACCCGCCGCTGGTGCTCGACACGCGGTCCTGCGACTGACCGCACGCGTGGCCGCCGTTCGCCACGCGCCCTGCGCTAAAGGCAAGCGCAAGACGGCGGCGTGGAGCTGCCGCTGGCTCCGCCTCGAGAAGGTCAGCGGTTGACCCTCGACGCGGTCTGCAGAGACGCGCGAAAGCGCTGATACGCCGCCTCGAGATGTGGCTCGGCGCTGTCCGCGATCCGCTCCCAGCGCGGCCCCTCGCCGAGCTGCTCGAGCCGCTGTCCCGCGAGCGCCGCGTCCGCATGTTCCGGGTCGGCCGCCGTGACGGTGAGCTGCTCGACGAGGAGCTGGAAGTACTCGTCGAGCAGCTTGTGCTCCCAGCTGCCATCGGCGCCCCGGCGCAGGTGATGGGCGTCGTCGGCGAGCACGATCGCGCGCTCGCGGTCCTCGCGTCGCAGGAAGCTCTTCATCTGCCGGAAGTCGACGGTCAACACGGTGACCTCACCGCCGGCGTTGGGCGGCTCGACGTGACGCCAGCGGGTGACGTCCGGCTTCGGCTGCCAGAGGCTCTTCAAGAAAGTGGCGACGGTCACGGCGGGCGGCAGCCTACGTCACCTACGCCTGGCCCGCCGTGGTCTCGCCACGGTGATCGGCCTGCGGCCCATCCTGCGGAGGTCACCAGGCGGAGCGGCGGGTCCTTGGCGTCCACCACCTGGAAGAGCGCGGCGGAGGTGGCTGACGGGTCGCCGAAGTCGCCCGGCTTGAAGGACGCGCGGATGGCGTGGCGGATCGGGTCGTAGGTTCAGGAGCGGCAGCGCCGCCTGGATGACGGAGACTAT
>JAMFST010000062.1 GCA_026225435.1 Labilithrix luteola | reverse complement strand
GTCGCCATCGCCGCGCGTGCGCACGAAGCCGTAGGCGGCGCAGCCGACGCCGAGGTACTCGTCGCCCAGCCAGTAGCCGAGGTTGTGGCGCGACTCCTCGCCAGGCCTGGCGTAGTTGCTGATCTCGTAGTGCTTCAAGCCGCGTGACTCGAGCGCCTCGTCGATCGCCAGGAAGCTCTCGGCGACGTGCCCGGGATCGGCCAGCTTCAACCGACCGCGCCGCGCGAGCTCGCCGAACTGCGTCCCCGGCTCGATCGTCAGCTGGTAGCAGGACAGGTGCGACAGACCGCGGTCGGCCAGCTCGCACGCCTGCGCGCACGCGTCCTCCGGCGTCTGGTCCGGCATGCCGAAGATGAGATCGGTGGAGACGCGCAGGCCGCTCGCGAGCGCGTCCTCGACCGCCTTGGCCGCCCCGGCCATGTCGTGCAGGCGCCCGAGGTAGCGCAGCTGCTCTTCACGCAGCGCCTGCGTGCCCACCGAGAGGCGGGTGACGCCGGCCTCTCGTAACGAGAGCGCGACCTCCGCGTCGAGTGAGGTCGGGTTGCACTCGACGGTCACCTCGAGGTCGTCGGTCACGCCGAGCAGCTCCTTTGCGGTCTTCAGCACGCGCCCGATCGCCGAGCTCTTCCACAGGCTGGGAGTGCCTCCGCCAAAGAAAACGGATCCGACACTCCGACCGGAGAGGGTAGGCGCCCGCAGGGTGAGCTCGCGCACCACCGCGTCGGCGTACCCGTCGTGGTCGATCGACTCGCGCGGAGCCGCATACGAGACGAAGTCGCAGTACGGGCACTTGGCGAGGCACCACGGAAAGTGGACGTACACCGAAGCTTTCATCAAGCGCGTAGATCCCTATGCGGCTCGGTCAACATCCGCGTTTGGACGATCGCCCGACCCGCTCCGTTGCTGGGCGGTGAACCCGGTGTTACGTTTTTTCGTCGCGAGGCCCCTACGGTCACGCAGAAACCCTTACCGCATGTTGCAGGTCGACGAGATCATCCGCCGCGTCAAGTCGTACCAGCCGGCAGCCGACTCGGACATCATCAAGCGCGCCTACGACTACAGCTACCGGATGCATTCCGGGCAAATGCGTAAGTCGGGGGACCCCTATTTCGTCCACCCTGCCAGCGTCGCCGGGATCATCACCGACCTCCGGCTCGACACCGCCAGCGTCTGCGCCGGGCTGCTCCACGACGTGGTCGAGGACACGCTCGCCTCGTCGAAGGACATCGAGCGCGAGTTCGGCGGCGAGATCGCCAGCCTGGTGGACGGCGTCACCAAGCTCTCGCAGATCAACTTCACCTCGAAGGAAGACCGTCAGGCGGAGAACTTCCGCAAGATGGTGGTGGCGATGGCGCGGGACATCCGCGTCCTGCTCGTGAAGCTGTGCGACCGCGTGGACAACATGCGGACGCTCGAGTTCATGAAGCCCGAGTCGCAGGAGCGCATCGCCCGCGAGACGATGGAGATCTACGCGCCGCTGGCCAACCGGCTCGGCATGGCGAGCTTCAAGACCGAGCTCGAGGATCTCTCCTTCCGCTGGCTCGAGCCGGACGCGTACCACGAGCTCTCCGGCGCGGTGACCCGCACCAAGCGCGAGCGCGACAAGTACATCTCCGACGTCTGCAAGACGCTCAGCTCGCGCCTCGCCGAGCAAGGCTTCGCCTCCGACGTCACCGGCCGCGCAAAACATTTGTACAGCATCTGGCGCAAGATGCAGGCGCAGGAGTGCGGGATCGATCAGATCCACGACATGATCGCCTTCCGCGTGCTCGTGGAGAGCGTGGGCGACTGTTACGCCTCGCTCGGCGTCATCCACTCCAAGTGGACGCCGGTGCCGGGGCGCTTCAAGGACTACATCGCGCTCCCCAAGCCGAACATGTACCAGTCGCTGCACACGACGGTCATCGGCCCGGGGCGCGAGCGGGTGGAGATCCAGATCCGCACCCACGAGATGCACCGGGTGGCCGAGCGCGGCATCGCGGCGCACTGGAAGTACAAGGAGCGGCACTCGGGCGGCGTGGCCGACTCGGATGCCCAGCGGTTCGGGTGGCTCCGTCAGCTGATGGAGTGGCAGAAGGAGATGAAGGACCCGGCCGAGTTCCTCGAAGGGGTCAAGGTCGATCTCTTCCAGGACGAGGTGTACGTTTTTACACCGAAGGGGGACGTGCGCGTCTTCCCGCGCGGTGCCACGCCGGTCGACTTCGCCTTCGCCATCCACACCGACGTCGGGCTGCACGTCTCCGGCGCCCGGGTGAACGGGAAGATCGAGCCGCTGCGCTACAAGCTGCGCAATGGCGACATCGTCGACGTCATCACCAGCGCGACGCAGCAGCCGAACAAGGACTGGCTGGAGTTCGTCGGGACGACGCGGGCCAAGTCGAAGATCCGCAACCACCTGCGCCTCGAGCAGCGGGACAAGTCGCTGCGCCTGGGGCGCGAGCTGCTCGAGCGCGAGCTGCACAAGAGCGGCGTGTCGCTCTCCAAGCTGCTCAAGAACGACAACGAGCTCCGGCGGGTCATCGAGGAGCTGAAGGTGATCTCCGCCGAGGAGATGTTCATCTCCATCGGCTACGGGAAGCTGTCGCCCGAGGAGGCGCGCGCGGTCATCTCGCCCAAGCTGGAGGCCGAGACGGCGACGCCGCCGGACAGCCTGCGCGAAGGGCGCATCGAGGGGCTGGTCCGCAAGGTCATCAAGCGCGACGAGGACGGCATCAAGCTGAACGGCATCGACGACGTGCTCGTTCGCTACGCCAAGTGCTGCAACCCGCTGCCGGGCGACGACATCCTCGGGTTCATCACCCGCGGGCGCGGCGTCACCATCCACCGCCGCGGCTGTAGCAAGGCGTTCGACACCGATCCGGAGCGGAGGGTGGAGATCGCCTGGGCCGAGAAGGCGAAGATCAACCGCGCGGTGCAGCTGCGCGTGGTCACGGCCAACCGTCCCGGCATTCTCGCCACCGTCGGCCACACGTTCAGCGCGCAGGGGATCAACATCAGCGAGGCCAACTGCCGCACCGGCGACGACGGCCGCGCGGTGAACCTCTTCTCCTTCGTGTGCGCCGATCTCTCCCAGCTGAAGAACGTGATGCGCGCCCTGCAGAAGGTGCAGGGCGTCGTCGGCGTCGAACGCGCCTGAATCAGCGAGCGCGAGTCGCGCTCGCAGATTCAGAACTGTCGCGCGGAGCTGGGCGCTCCCCTGCGTCGCCTGCGGCGAACGTCGTGCAAGCACGACGCTGGCTGTCAGTAGCCGGGCGGGAGGATGACGTCCCAGAGCATCGGGCCGTAGGCGGTGCAGAAGGCGGAGGTCGGATCGCTCAGGCTGCCCTCGGCCGTGTTGCACAGGTAGACCGGCTCCATCAGGTACGCGAGATCGAGGTCTACGTACCCGGGCACCGCAGCCTGGGGGAAGATGTCGGTGGCCCAGGAGTTCTTCGCGCGGAGGAAGTCGACGAGCGCGCCGTCGTCGAGCGAGGCGGCCATCTGCGCCGGGGTGGCCGGCGTGCCCGCCAGCAGCGTGCCGAAGCCGGGGACGTTGGACACCTGGTAGTCGGTCAGCAACGTCACGTGGCTGCCCGTCGAGTTGGGGAGCGCGGACGGGACGGTGTGGAAGGTGCCGGTCGCGTCGGCGTTGGCGCGGCTCTCTTCCCAGATCGCCGGGAGCGGCGCGCCGTCGTTGAGCGCGCGCTGGATGCGCTGGAGCATCGGGCGCCACGTCGCCGGATCGACCGTGGGGATCGCCGGCAAGGTGCTGGTCGTCGCCGCGCTGGTCTTGCCGGCGGGGGCGCCGTCCATGTTGGTCGCCGCGGTCGTCCCGCCTTCGCCCATGAAGGGGGAGAAGCCCGCGTACCCGGGCGGGTACACGCCGGTCCACGCCATCGCGCCGCTGCGATCGTCGGCCGTGTGCGTGCCGCCGGCCCAGGTGCCCATGACCTGGTCGAGCGTCGTCATCACCTTCCCCTGACCGAGCACCGGCGTCAGGACGGCGAAGTCCTGCGGCGCGACGACGGTGCCCGAAGCGACCGCGCCGTCGAGGAAGCTCTTCGAGCCGTCCGAGCCGAACACCTCGGTCAACAGCGCCGACTCGCTCATGGAGAGACCGAAGGCCGCGTCGAGCTTCGCGCGGACGAGCGCCCCGCCGGGGACGGTCCCGATGGCGCCGAACGCGCCCGCCTCGAGCTCCGCGTTGATCTGGGTGAAGGCGCTGTACTCGGTGGTCGCGTCGCTGTCGCTGAAGGTGCCGAGCGGCACGATGCCGCGTTGCTGGATGATGTTGCTCGCCCAGCCCCAGTAGCCGGTCTGCCGCACCTGCGAGGTCGCGGTGAGCTTCTGCGCGGTGAGCAGGTTGTAGAAGCGCCAGTACTCGAGGTACGCGGGCGAGTAGTGGTCGGAGGTGCCGGCGGCCTCGGCGTGGAGGCTCTCGAGCCAGGCGGTCGTGGCGTACAGCCAGCAGGTGTCGTTCTTGGCCTGATCGAGGGTCGTGGTCACCGGGATGTTCGTGAGGTCGTCCTGCGCGTCCTCGTGCGCTTCGTTGCCGGACGAGCACCCCAGGGCGCCGAGGCCGAGCGACGAGGCGGCGAATCCGAGTCCGAGGACCAGCAGGGCCGTGCGCATTCCTCAGGCCTACAAGGTGGTTCAAAGTGGGACCAGGTGAAGTTGCCCGGGAATCGACCTAACTCTTGCAGGAGCGGAAAGATCCGCGAGTGGCCGCGCTTTCCCTGAATTTTCCATCATGTATCGGATTGTTTCCCTCTGGCCGACGGTGGGTTGCCGCCGACCGCCTGGAAGGGCCTCGGCGATCTCGTACGTGTCACGGCATGCGAAGCTTGAACATTGGCCTGCTGGTTTGTGTGGGGACTGTTGGTGTGATCGCGGCGTGCGGAGGCTCCTCGGGTGATCCGGGAAGCAAGCCCTCGACGACGACGGACGAGGAGGCGGACGCGGGTACCGGCGCGGCACCGACGGCGTCGGCGACGAGCACGGCGAAGGCGGACTCCGGGACGAGCACCGCGCCGACCACGACGACGACGCCGACGTCGACGTCGACGGCGCATCCGACGCCGACGGCCACGTCGACGGGCACGGGTGGCGGTGGCGGCGGCGTGCCGGCCTGGAACTCGGTGGTCGGGAGCTTCGGCTTCTTCTCGCAGACCTTCAACGGCGAGACCTGGTCCGCCAAGACGCTCACCACCGGATCGATCAACGCGATCAGCTGCGTGGGCAACACGGTCGGCTGGGCGGCGGGTGACGGCGGCTGGATCGGGCACACGAAGGACAGCGGCGCCTCCTGGCAGCCGGAGACCTCGTTCACCGGGGCCAAGCTGAACGGCATCAAGTTCTCCACCACCACGCACGGCATCGTCGCCGGCGACGGCGGCGCGATCGGCTTCACCAACGACGGTGGCGACACCTGGACGGCGGCGAGCTCCGGCGTCGGTGTCTCCCTCCGCGGCGTCGCCCTCGGCTACGGCCAGGCGTTCGCCGTCGGCGACCACGCGACCGCGCTCCGCTCGACGGACAACGGCGTCACCTGGGCGTCCACCACCGTGCCCGGCGCGGCCGACTTCGTCAGCGTCGCCACCGACGACACCGCAGGGATCGTCCTCGCCGCCGACAGCACCGGCGCGGTCTTCCAGAGCACGGACCACGGCGCGAGCTTCGCGAAGGCGTTCACCGCCAGCGGGGCGCTCGCCTCGGTGGCGATCGCTCGTGACGCCACCCACGCCCTGGCGGTCGGCGCCGGCGGCACGGCCTTCGTGCGCGACGCGCAGGGGACCTGGAGCACCATCACCACCGGCACCAGCTTCGACCTGCACGCGGCGCTGGTGGCCGACAACGGCACCCACTTCCTCGTCGCGGGCGCCGGTGGCGTGCTCCTCGACAGCGCCGACTTCGGCGCGACGTGGACGCCGCACCCGCTCGGGACGACGGTCACGCTGCTCGGCCTCGACGACGCGACCTGGTGAGTGAAGACGCCGATAAGCGGCCGGGAGCACCCCGTATCGTCGGTCGGGTCGCTGCAGCGTACAGAAGTACGCTTCCGCTCGCCTTCCTAGCTCCGGGGCACTCCCAGCCGCTTCTCGACCTCTTCACGGTGAGAATTTGAGCACCTGCCATTGACCGCTCACCGCCACCCGGGTCAAAGGACCCCGTGGCGGACGTCAAAGAGGTGCGCATCGTCGGTGGTGGTCTCGCGGGATGCGAGGCCGCGTGGCAGCTCGCCGAGCGGGGAATCCCCGTGGTGCTGGTCGAGCAGAAGCCGCTGGCGCGGACGCCGGCGCAGAACAGCGACGCCCTGTGCGAGCTGGTCTGCTCCAACTCGTTCCGCGGGGCCGCGCTGATGAACGCGGTCGGGCTGCTCAAGGAGGAGATGCGTCGCGCCGGCTCGCTCATCATGGGCGCCGCCGAGATCGCCAAGGTGCCCGCGGGGGGCGCCCTGGCGGTCGATCGCGAGGTCTTCTCCGCCGAGATCACGCGCCGCATCGACGGCCACGCGCTCATCCGCCGCGAGTCGGCCATCGTCGACAAGGTGCCCGAGGCGAGCGCCGCGACGCCGGTGATCCTCGCGACCGGTCCGCTCACCGGCGACGCGCTGGCGGCCGATCTGGCACGCATCGTCGGCGCCGATCACCTCGCGTACTACGACGCCATCGCGCCGATCATCTCCGCCGACTCGATCGACTGGAGCCGCGTCTTCAAGCAGTCGCGCTACGGCAAGGGGGAGACGCCGGAGACGCGCGCCGCCGCGGCCAGCGAAGCGGCGGACACGACCGACGCCGACGACGCGCTCGCCGGGAACGCCGACGGGGTCGGCGGGGACGACGCCTACGTGAACTGCCCCTTCGACGAGGCGGGCTACCGCGCCTTCGTCGCCGAGCTGGTGGCGGCCGAGAAGGTGAAGCCGCGCGCCTTCGAGGAGCCCAAGTACTTCGAGGGCTGCCTGCCGGTGGAGGTGATGGCCTCGCGCGGGGAGATGACGCTCTCCTTCGGGCCGATGAAGCCCGTCGGGCTGTACGATCCGAAGACCGGCAAGCGGCCGTACGCGGTGGTGCAGCTGCGGCAAGAGGACGCGGCGGCGACGGCGTACAACCTGGTCGGCTTCCAGACGCGCATGACCTACGGTGAGCAGGCGCGCGTGCTGCGCACCATCCCGGGGCTGGAGAACGCGGAGTTCCTCCGCTTCGGCAACGTGCACCGCAACACGTTCGTGAACTCGCCCGAGCTGCTCGACGAGACCATGCAGCTCAAGGCGCAGGCGCACGTGTACCTCGCCGGGCAGATCTCCGGAGTCGAGGGCTACGTGGAGAGCGCGGCGGGCGGGTTGCTCTGCGCGATGATGCTGGCGCAGCGGGTCCACGGGCATCCGCTGACGCCTCCGCCGGAGAACACCGCGCTCGGCGGGCTGCGCACGCACCTGGCGCGCAAGGATCCGAACCCCAAGGTGACCTTCCAGCCGTCGAACATCACCTGGGCGTGCCTGCCTCCGCACGAGAACCGGAAGCTGAAGAAGCGCGAGCGCTACACCGCGCTGGCCGAGCGCGCGCTGGTGGAGATGGACCGCTGGCTGGCGACCGCGCCACTGGCGAAGATCAACGGGCTGACGGCGCCGGCGACGCCGCCGGATCCGGGGTGACCGCGTCGGCCAGCTCCTGATTGAGCAGCTCCACCTCGGCCTTCACCTGGTTCAGCATGGAGGCGCGCACGTGCAGCACCTGCTCGTCGTACTGGCCGCCGCTGCCGAAGAGGAGCTTCACGTCGTCCGTCTCGAGCTCGGCGAAGCTGCGCCAGCGCGCGGCGATCTTGGCGCGGATCGGCTGGTCGCCGCGGTTGGAGAACTCCGGCCGCGAGAGGTACGCCCAGACCACCGGCGGGTAGAGGGCGCTCACCTTGGGGCCGTTCCACACGTCCGCGAGGAGGTTACGCGCGTGGGAGAAGGGGAGGCGCGGGTGCACCACCAGGGCGCCGATCCCGAGCGCACCGGCGACGCTGGCGCCGGACACGCCGACCACCAGCTGGCTCCCCTTCGACGTGTCGGCGGCCATGAGGAACGAGCTGGCGATGCCGGTCGCCGCGCCGGCGACGAGCGAGGCGACGGTGAAGCCTTGCACCCAGCTCTGGGACTTCTCCTGCAGGTAGTCGCCGACCTGATCGGCGCGCTCCCCCTCGCAATCGAGCTCCGCGGAGATGCGGGCGATGGCCAGGCGCGCCTCCTCGACGCGCTCGAGGGTGGCGAGGCGCTGCGCCTTCTCGTCGCCGAGCGGCCCGGTGAGCGCGTCGAGGCCGAGGACGGCGCGGATGCGAGCGCGGTGGCTGGCCCCGGGCGCGGCGACGTCCTCGACCCAGGCGTCGCGGTTCGCGCTGGTCGGCTCGCAGTAGCTCCCCCCGGTGCTGGTACTGAAGCTCACGCTCGGGTCGCGCGCAGCATCGGCGGCCGCGGGCTGCCCCGCCTCCGCCCCCGCACAGCCGCCGCCCACGAGAGCCACGGCAAGGTACGACACGCGCGAGTGGAGCGTCGGCACGGCGAGAGCGCCTTTTAGACTATCGGCGTCAGTTCGCGCTACAGTCGGGCGAAATTTCCGCTGG
>JAMFST010000625.1 GCA_026225435.1 Labilithrix luteola | reverse complement strand
GACCGCGGCGAGCAGCAGCGCGACCGGTCCGACGGCGGCGACGACCGCGGGCAGCGGATCGACCAGCGGCAAGAGCGCGCGCGCCGGGAGCGCCAGCGGATGGAGGGCCGACCTGTCGAGGAGGTGCACCGCCGGTCCGAGCGCGAGGATCGCCAGCGCGAGGGCTGCGGCGAGCGCAGGTGCCTGCAGCGCTTCGGGGCGCGCACGCGTCGGTGTCGGCATCGGCCGGCGCGTCGCGAAGAGCAGCGTCGCGCCGGTGAGCCCGAGGATCGCCGCGCCGGGATCGATCGCCAGCGCCGGCAGGAACACCGCCAGCGTGAGGCGCCACGACGACGTACGCGCCGCCAGCGGCACCGCCAGCGCGAGGAGCGCCGTCAGGTTCGCGCCCACCGGCCGGCTCGCCGCGTCTTGCCACAGCGGCGACAGCATGACCGTCGACGTCGCCAGCGCGCACGCCGGCGCTGCCAGCCGCGTGGTCCGCGATTCGCGTGTCTCGATCAGACCGCGGGCGAAGGCGTAGAGCAGCCGCCCGACGATCGCCGTCACCGCGATCGAGGCCAGGCTCGCCCGGGTGAAGCCGCTCCCGAGCGGCAGGAAGGCGAACGGCGCCGCCACCAGCGCGGCGAGGATGCGCGCCTGCCCGCCATCGACCAGCCCCACCGTCCGCAGCAGGTCCACGTCCGCCGCGTCGCTGGGGAGCACGCCCAGGTGCGCCGCCGCCCACCACGCCGGGACGAGCGCCGAACCCCAGGCGCACGCGCGCTCGACGGTCCGGCGGTGGAACATGGCTGACGGCTACTCGAAGGACGACGAAATGCGCAAATACGCCGCGAGCTTCGTCCAAGCTCGCGCACCATGGAGCGAGCATGAGGGCATCCCTGGCTGGTCTGGCGTCGGTTCTTCTCGCGGCCAGCGCCTGCAGCCGGCAGAAGGCGCCCGCGGCGGGCCGGGGAGATACGCCGGCGGCGACGGTCGCCGCGACGGTCACGGCCGTGGATGCGGCGCCGCCGCCGGCCGACACACGCACCTTCCAGCCGGTCGCCCGCTTCGCCGGCCTGGAAACGACCGGGTTCGCGATGGTGCAAGGGCAGCCGGTCCTGGAGCGCTGCCACGCCTTCCGCCACCTCGCCGCCGATCTGCAGGAGCCGCTGGCCGCCAGCGACGGCGGTGACGGCGGCGGAGGGGCCGATCCGCGGGACGCTCTCCTCGCCCCCAAGTGGCCCTTCGACTGCTCGATCCCCTTCGGCGTCGACCACGAGCGCGTCGTCACCTTCAGCCACGGTGACGTGCAGCTGCGCTCCTTCGACGTCGCCTCGGGCAACATGGCGTGGCTCGCCTACGTGCCCGACGACGCCCCCGAGCTGGCCAACACGCCGGGCAATCCCCTGCCGCCCCGGCTCGACAGCGTCCCGCTGCTGATCGGCGACCGGGTCGTCTTCGTCGCCGGCATGCGCAAGTCCCCCTACACGACGCTGGTGGCCCTCAAGGCGCGCACCGGAGAGGTCGCCTGGCAGCAGCCGGAAACGGAGGCGGTGGTGACCGACGGGACGAGCCTCTACGCCTCCGACGGGCACATGCTCAGCGCGCTCGACCCGACGTCCGGCACCGCGCGCTGGAGCGTCGAGACGACGATCCGGCCGCACGCCGGCCACCACACCTTCCTCGAGTACTCCGACGGCGGCGACGGCAACATCGCCGCCGGGGACGGGCGGATCGCCCTCGTCGAGTCGGGCACGGCGGTCCTGCTCGACGCCGCCGACGGCCACACGCTCGCGACGATCCCCCACGTCGAGGCGAAGGACGCCGGCGTCGGACCGAGCGGCAGGATCTTCGACCAGGTGACCTTCACCGGCGGCGCCTTCTACGTCTTCGGCAACGCGGGCCTCGCGCGCATCGATCCGCGGACCGCGCACGTCGACTGGGTCGCCCCCGGGGTCTTCGAGCGCCCCGTCGGCAGCGAGCGCGCGCTCTTCGTCCCCACGCGCAACGCCCAGGAGCACTCCAGCGACGGGATCATCGCCGGCCTCGATCCGGCGAGCGGTCAGACGGTGTGGAGCTACTCGCTCAGCCCCGCCATCGGCGGCGCCATCGTCTTCACCCGCGATGCGAACGGTCTTCCGCTGCTCGCCCTCGGCGACCTCGGCTCGACGGAGCTCGTGCTCTTCCGCCCGAGCGCACACGGCGAGCCGCTGGCGCCGCACACGAAGACGGTCGATCTCACCATCGCCGACGTGAGTGACAAGAAGCGCATCTTCATGCGAATCGGCGATCGCCTGCTGCACCTGCCGCCCGACGGTCACTGGCGCGGCGAGGTCACCGGGCGCGGACGCCTGGCCGTCGAGTCGACCGACGGTTTCCCCGATTCGCTGGAACCGAGCCTGGTCGACATGGAGGACGATCAGCCGGAGACGAAGCTGGTCCTCAAGGCGTTCGTGATCAACCAGGCGTGCAAGGTCGACTGACGCCGACCGCGTTCGCCAGGTAAAGCGCGTCGCCGGCGGCGCTGCCCGAGGCGGTGTTGTCGAAGATGCACCCGCGCTCGGCCGCCTCACTCCGGCGAAGCGTCTGCGCGATCGCATCCAGCCGCTCCGGCCCGTACGCCGAGTAGTACATGCGGAAATTGGTGGTAGCGTGCGCCGCCGGAGGTATCCCCCCATCGTGGCCAGGTTCATCGACGAGTTGAAGCGCTCCCACAACGCCGGCGAGCTGCGCGGCCAGGACGAAGGCAAAGAGGTCGTCCTGTTCGGCTGGGTAGCGAGCTACCGCGATCACGGCGGCTGTGTGTTCGTCGACCTGCGCGACCGCGAGGGGATCACCCAGCTGGTCTTCGATCCGGACCTCAAGGGCTTCGGGGACGAGCCCAAGGCCGCCTACGCCACCGCGCAGTCGCTGCGCAGCGAGTGGGTCATCGGCATCCGCGGCAAGGTGGTCGGCCGCGGCGGCAACAAGAACCCGCGCCTGCCCACCGGCGAGGTCGAGATCCACGTCGCCGAGATGACGGTCTTCAACAAGAGCGACACCACGCCCTTCGAGATCGTCGACGAGTCGAACACCGCCGAGGAGAAGCGCCTCGAGCACCGCTACCTCGACCTGCGCCGCGCCCCGCTGCAGAAGACGCTGCGCGTGCGCCACCGCATCCACCAGACGACCCGCCGCTACTTCGACGACCAGGGCTTCCTCGAGCTCGAGACGCCGGTGATGGTCAAGTACACGCCGGGCGGCGCGCGTAACTTCCTCGTGCCCTCGCGCATGAACCCGGGGAAGTTCTTCGCCCTGGCGGAGAGCCCGCAGCTCTTCAAACAATTGTACATGGTGGCCGGCTTCGACCGCTACTTCCAGATCGTGAAGTGCTTCCGCGACGAGGATCTGCGCGTCGATCGCCAGCCGGAGTTCACCCAGATCGACGTGGAGATGTCCTTCGTCAACCAGGACGACATCTTCCGCATCATCGAGGGGCTCATCTTCAAGATCTGGGGCACCGTGCTCGACGTCGATCTGAAGACGCTCTACCCGAGCGGTCGCTTCCCGCAGATGCCCTTCGAGGAGTCGATGGGCAAGTACGGCAACGACAAGCCGGATCTCCGCTTCGCGCTCCCGCACACCGACGTGACCGATCTGGTCATCGACCACGACGGCGGCGGCATCGCCTTCTGGAAGCCGATCGCCGAGAAGTTCGCCTCCGGCCAGTACCGTCGCGATCTCCCGACCGAGATCGTCAAGGCGCTGGTCGTGCCGGCAGAGTTTGCCACCAAGCTGTCCCGCGCGGAGCTCGACAAGCTCGAGGAGTTCGTCAAGGGGATGGGCGCCAAGGGGCTCGCCCGCGCCAAGGTCGACGCCGAGGGGAACTGGCAACAGTCGCCGCTGGCGAAGACCGTCACGCCGGAGATGCGCCAGGCGATCAACGCCAAGACCGGCGCCAAGGACGGCGACCTCCTCTTCTTCCAGTTCGGCAAGGAGTCGACGGTGCAGACCGTCATGGCCAACCTGCGCACCCACCTGGCGAAGAAGCTGGGGCTCATTCCCGAGAACGGCCACGGCGGGAAGTGGAACTTCCTGTGGGTCGTGAACCCGCCGCTCTTCGAGTACGACGACGAGCGCAAGGGCTGGGCCGCGGCCCACCACGCCTTCACCCGCCCGCACGACGACTGCGTGGACCTTCTGGACAAGGATCCGGGCAAGGTCCTCTGCTGGCGCTACGACATCGTGCTCAACGGCTTCGAGATCGGCGGCGGCTCCATCCGTCTCCACGATCCGGCGGTGCAGGCCAAGGTGTTCCGCGCGCTCGGCATCGAGGACGAGGAGGCCAAGCAGAAGTTCGGCTTCCTCCTCGACGCGCTGCGCTTCGGCGCGCCGCCCCACGGCGGCATCGCGCTCGGAATGGATCGCCTGGCGATGCTGCTCTCCGGGGCGGACAGCCTCCGTGACGTCATCCCCTTCCCCAAGACGCAAAAAGGTACCGATCTGATGACCGACGCCCCGAGCAAGGTGTCCGCAGAGCAGCTGGCGGAGCTGAAGGTCCGCAGCACGGCGGAACCCACGTCATGAACCCGACCGAGTCGCCTCGCGCCTCGAGTCGGTTTCGTTCTGGTCGGTTTCGCGTTTACGCGGCGAGCGCCGGTGTCCTCTGTCTGGGCCTCGCCTGGGCGTGTGACGGATACGATTCGCACATCTATGCGGGCGAGCTCTACGAGCAAGCCCGCAACTGCAACGACAACCCGAGCAGCATCGACGTGGTCGACGGCGTGACGCCGCCCGATCCGTGCAACCCGCTGTGCCTCATCGTGCCGACCTACGATGGGGACGGCGGGACGGCGGCGTACGTGAGCACCATGTGCCCGCCGCTCCCGCCGGCGGCGGACACCTCGCAGACCGATCCGCGCTGTCCGCCTGCGCTGGCGGCGTACGCGCGGATCGACATCTGCCTCGACGGCGGCGGCTCGACCAACCCGCCGGACTCGGCGGCGCCGCCCGCTCCGGTTGACGCAGCTGCTCCGGTCGACGCGGCCGCAGCAGTCGACGCTGGAGCCCCCGACACCGGGACCTGAGGTAGAACGCGCTCATGGCGAGCGCGACGAAGACGGAGGCGACCAAGCGAGCCCCGGCCAAGCGAAAGACTCCGCGCAAGGCGAAGGCGGCGTCGGTCGGTCTCACCGCCGCGGAGTGCGCGCCGGGGGACGACGAGCAGTTCGTCCTCGGGCCGCTCGCCGCGCGCGTCGAGGAGGTGGGCGGCACGGTCATCGGCCGGTACCGCGATCCGCTGGGCGGCACGCCGCTCCTCTTCGCCGTGCTCCCCATCGACCAGATCGAGCCGACGCCGTTCCAGCGCGATCTGTCCGACGCCCACCACAAGCGGCTCGCCGAGGTGATCACCAAGACGGCGCGCTTCCTCGATCCGGTGATCGCCGTCACCGCGCCGGCCCCCGGTCGTGGCTTCTGGACGCCCAACGGGTTGCACCGGCTGTCGGCGATGCGGCGCATCGGCGCCAAGGCGATCACCGCGCTGGTGGTCGCCGATCGCGAGGTCGCCTGGCAGATCCTCGCCCTCAACACCGAGAAGGCGCACAACCTGAAGGAGCGCGCGCTCGAGGTGGTGCGCATCTACCGCGGGCTGGTCGCCGAGGACGACGCGCGCCCCGAGTCGGGCTTCGCCTTCTACCTGGAGGATCCGGCGCTGGTGACGCTGGGGATGGTCTACGAGGACCACCCGCGCTTCGCCGGTGGCGCCTACCACCCCGTGCTGCGTCGGGTGGAGCGCTTCTCCGATTCGGCCCTGGCCGACAGCGCCCGCGAGCACGCGGCACGCGCGCTCAAGCTCCTCGAGGTCGAGGCGGAGGTCGGGCGGGTGGTGGAGGGCTTGCGAGCGCGCGGCCTGACCAGCCCGTACCTGCGCTCGTTCGTGGTGGCGCGCCTCAACCCGCTGCGCTGGTTGAAGGCGGACGCCGAGCTCCCCTCCCCGGACGACGTACTCGCCAGCATGCTGCGCCGCGCCGCCAAGTTCGACATCGCCAAGGTGAAGCAAGAGGAGCTCACGCACGCCGGCGGCGCCGCGGACGACGACGGGTGAATCGCGCTAGCCTGGCCACATGTCCAAATTCTGGAGCCCGATGCTGCCGGGTGAGGCCGCGTGGGACTACATCGCACGCCTGCAGGGGCGAGAAAACTTCGAGAGCGAGGTCGCCACGCTCTCCGACGAGGTGAAGGTGCTGCAGGCGCTCGTCTCGTCGCTGGCGCAGACCATGGTCGGCGCGGGCGTCGTCGACGGCGCGAAGCTGGGGGACAACTTCCAGAGCGCGCTCGAGACGATCTTCCCCAAGCCGCAACCGGTGGGGCCGCCTCCGGCGCCGACGATGCCGGACATCCCCGCGCTCTACCGCGACAAGCAGCGGCCGCAGATCTCGAGCGCCCCGCCCTCCGAGCCGACCGTGGCCTGCGCCCGCTGCAGCAAGCAGGTGCTGCACAGCAAGACGAACATCACCGGCAGCGGCCTGTTCTGCGACGACTGTTACGCCGCCTCGCCCATGCCGTGACGCTCTAGCGCGGCTCTAGCGCTTGAGCAGCGCGCGCAGCACGGCCAGCGGGTCGAAGCCGAGCGACCCGCTCACGTCCTTGTCGCCGACGACGTCGCCGAGGCGGCTGCGCATCTTCGCCAGGAGCGGATCGAAGCGACCGAGCGGGCCGCCGAAGCGCGCCGTCGCCGCCTTGAGGTGGTCGAAGGCGTAGCGCGCGCCGTCGACGCCGAGCGCCAGCCCGATCCCGGCGGGCACCGGCGAGAGCGCCACGTCGCGTACGGTCACCGCGCGGCTCCAGGCGCCGGGGCGCGGATCGTGGAGCAGCTCGCGGAAGGTGGTCACCTCCGCGAAGCAGCCGAGGCTCAGCGGCGCGTAGTGATCCTCGACCAGACCGACCAGGTGCCGGTAGTCGCGCCGCCACTCGCCGGAGAGCGGACCCATGCCGGAACGGAGCTCCTCCGGCCCGATGACGCAGTCGAAGAGCGCCCCGCGCCGGCGCGCCAGGAACGAGGTCCACAGGTCGTCCCCCTGGAACAGCCCGAGCAGGATGGCGTGCCCGTCGGCGCAGACGCTCCCCACGGTGCGCTCGATCATCTGCGCCGTGGGCACCGGGACCCCCTTGAGCCGCCGCGGCCAGCTCTCGAGCGCCCCTTCGTCGAGCATGTCGCGCACCAGCTCCACCAGGGTGAGCGCCTGCTGCGTCAAGTCGTCGCCTCGCTGCGCGCGCGCGCCGAAGCGCTCCATCACCTCGTCGAGCGCGCCCAGGTGCGCCGAGAGCACCCAGCTGGCCCCGTGCGCCTCGGCCAGCTCCGCCAGCGGCACCGGCCAGGCGCGCGACGGATCGAGCCGCCCGGTGCGCGTCGAGACCAGCTTGCGCAGCCGGCTCCCGTCGTGCACCGCGATGATCCCGCCGCGCGGCCGCGTCGGCTCGCGATCCGGCGTCGCCCGCGGCTGCCACAGGCTGAGAAAGCGGGTCCAGCTCTCCGTGGTCCAGCCTTCGAAGCGAACGTCCGCGGTCAGCACGTGGCCGCGAAGCTAGCAGATGGTGCCGACCTACGCGATTCGCCTGCTGCGCCCCTTCCAGAACGGCGCCCGCAGCACCTCGCGCTGGATCTTCCCCGAGGCGGTCTTCGGCAAGCTGGGCGCGAATTCGATCGTCCGCGGCACCTTGAAGCGCGCCAGCCGGTCACGCGCGAAGGCGATCAGCTCCTCGGTCGTCACCGCGGCGTCCGGGCGGCGCACCACCACCGCGTGCACCGCCTCGCCCCACTGCGCATCGGGGATGCCGAAGGCCACCACCTCGGAAACGTCGTCGTGCTGCGAGAGCACCCGCTCCACCTCGGCGGGATACACGTTCTCCCCGCCGGAGATGACCATGTCGTTCAGGCGATCGCTGAGGAAGAGGTAGCCGCCCTCGACGTGCCCGAGATCGCCGGTGCGGTACCAGCCGTCGTCGCGGAAGGTCTCGGCCGTCGCCGCCGGCTGCTTCCAGTAGCCGAGCCCGCGCTGCGGCGTGTGGAACCAGATCTCGCCGGTGCTCCCTTCCGGCAGGTCCGCGTGGGTGTGCGGATCGACCACGCGGATCTGCGAGCCGGGGAGCGGCCGCCCGCAGGACAGCAGCAGCTCCGGCCGCCCCTCGAGCGCATGCTCCTCCGGCGTCAGCACGGTCGCCCCGAAGCTCAGCTCCGTCGAGCCGTACATCCCGTACATGCCGGTGCCGAAGGTCTTGACCGCGTCCTTGAGCACCTTCTCGGAGATGGTCGAGCCGCCGTAGACGACGACTTTCAGCGCCGCGAAGCTCACCGTGCGCGCCAGCGGCCGGCCGAGGAGCATCTGGATCACCGCCGGCACCGTCATCAGGTGGGTGATCGGCAGCCGGTCGAAGGTCGAGAGCACGACGTCGGCATCGAAGTCGCGGAACGACAGCACGTGCGCCCCCTGCGCATAGGCCTGCAGCGACCAGTTGATCCCGCCGACGTGGAAGAGCGGCAGCGCATTGAGGTGCAGCCCGTCCGGGTAGTGCCCGAACGCCTTCGCCGCGTTGTCCACGAAGGCGAAGAGGCTGCGGTTCATCAGCATCGCCCCCTTGGGGCGGCCGGTGGTGCCCGAGGTGTACAATTGCAGCGCGACGTCGTCCGGCCCCGAGGTGAAGTCGGTGTCGGTCGCCTTCTGCGCCGCGAGCCACGCCTCGTACGGCTCGGCCCCTTCCACCGCCGCGCCATCGAGCGCGATGATCTTGCGCACCGTCGGCAGGCGGTCGCGCATGCCGACGGCCATCGCCACGAACGGCTCCTCGGCGAAGAGGATCTCCGCGTCGGCGTCGGCGAGGATGTACTGCATCTCGTCGGGCGACAGCCGCCAGTTCACCGCCACCTGCACCGCGCCCATCTTGCGCGCGCCGAAGAGCACCTCGAAGAAGGCGGGGCCATTCTTGGCGATGAGCGCGACCCGGCTCTCCTTGCCCACCCCTTCGGCCAGCAGCCCCTGGGCGACGCGGTTCGACCGCTCCTGCACCTGCCCGTAACTGAAGGTGCGATCGTCGAACGTCGCCATGGGCGCGTCCGGGCGCGCCGCCGCGTGCGTGCGGATGATGTCTTCGATGGTGTTCACGGCGCCCCCTGCTCGTTCAGCGCCTGGTCGAGCACCTGGTGGAAGTGCTGCAGCCCGGGCTCGTTGCGCCCGAAGAGCACCCGCCCGTCCTGCACGAAGGGGAGCGACTTCTGGATGTCCTGGGAGATGGTCCAGTCCTCGGCGGCCACGGTGGACAAAAGGATGTCCCAGTTGCGGTCCCAGCGCTTCTTGAACGAGTCGGCCATCATCTCCTTCGAGACGATCGACTGGATGCGCACCACGCAGGTGCCTGGCGTGGCGCCGGGATACGAGGTCCACAGCTCGAAGTGATCGCCTTGCCAGACGGCGATGGTGTTGGGGAAGATCTGGTAGTTCACCGCGACGTGCTTGAGGAACTCGGTCTCCTCGAAGGGCTGCGCCCGCACCTTCTCGAACGATTTGCGCACGCCGAGCAGCCGCGAGTGGCGTCCGATGACGTCGAACGGCGAGTACTTCCCGTGGATCCACGGGGCGATGCTCGTCGGGTGCAATTTCGGGATGTGGTAGACCTCGAGGAAGCCGTCGAGCGGGAATTTCCAGTTGAGCGGCTCGCGGCGGACGGTGTCGCGTTCGAGCTCCATGCCCCCCATCGCGTAGGCGGACAGCTCGTCGTCGAGCGGCCCCAGGTGCGCCTTCACGTCGAGCTTCGCGCCCGGCGTGAGGATCACCCAGACCAGCCCGTGGCGCTCCTCGACGGGGATCTCGAAGAGCCCGCGATCGGCCGGGTGGACGTTGGGGAAACCGGGCTTGGGCGCCGCCAGCAGGCTGCCGTTCGAGCGGTACACCCAGCCGTGGTACGGGCAGGTGAAGTGCTTGGTGTTGCCCGTGTCCGCGGTGCACACGCGTGCGCCGCGATGATGGCACACGTTGAGGAACGCCTTCAGGCTCCCGTCCTCCTGCCGCACGACGAGGATCGGCACCCCCGAGTCGTCGTGCTGGAGGAAGTCGTTGGGCGCGCGCAGCCGTGACGCATGGCCGACGATGAGCGGCTGCGTGCGGATCAGCGCGTGCTCCTTCGCCAGGTACGCCGGGTCGTAATACGTCGACGCCAGGTGGCTCATCTCCCGCTCGGCGAGCCGGGTCGAGTTCTCGTCGATGTAGCCGTTGATCTCGGTGAAGAGCTGCTTCTGGAGGTCGGGGTGCATGCGGGTGCGCGTCAGGTGGTGGTCGCCGAACGAATGAACTTGCTCATGCCCTTGATCCACCGGTCCACGTCGGACCACTTGCGCTGGGTGTTCTTCAAGGTGTCGGGGTGCGTGGTGACGAGGAAGCGCCCCTCGGCGACGCCCGCGAGCGCCGCCTCGGCGACCGTCCTGGGGTCGAGCGAGAGCCCGCTCTGGGCGATGAAGCGGACGGCGGGCACGTCGCTGGTGACCGAGTCGCGCACCATCGCCGTCGCCACCATCTCGGGGCACAGCGCGGTGACGCCGATGCCGCGATCGCCGTAGGTGAGCGCGAGCCACTCGGCGAACCCCAGCGCGGCGTGCTTGGTGGCGGCGTAGGCCGCGGCGCCGGGGGACGACAGCATGCCGGCGGCGGAGGCGACGTTGAGGAAATGTCCGGAGCCGCGCGCGAGCATCCCGGGGAGCGCGGCGTTGGCGGCGAACACGTGCCCCATCACGTTCACGTGCCACGAGCGGTCCCACTCGGCGGCGGGGAGCTCGGGGCCACCGTGGATCATGATGCCGGCGTTGGAGCAGACGAGGTCGAGGCGCCCGAAGCGCTCCTCGGTGAAGGTGATCAGCTTCTTCACCGCGCTCTCGTCGGAGACGTCGCACCCTTCGGCGAGCACGGTGGCTGTCTCATTGGGGCTCGAGCCCGAGCCCGGTGGACCGCCGAGCTTCTCGGCGACGCGGACCGCCCCTTCGGTGTCGCGGTCGGCGACGACGACCCCCGTGGCGCCGGCGCGCACGCACGCCTCGGCGAGCGCTTCGCCGATGCCGTTGGCGGCGCCGGTGACGATGACGATGGCCCCTTCGATCTTCATGCCGACTTCTCCGTCCCGCTGCCGCCCCCGGCGCGCGCGCTCTCCACGATCTGCTTCGTCGACGGACCGCGATACTCGGCGATGACCGCCTTGAGGCCCACCTCGCTCACCCGCTTCTTCAGCGCGAGCACCGACGGCGACAGGTGCAGCAGCGCGTCCATCTCCGCCACGTGCGAGAGCGCCTCGCGGAAGCCCTGCGCCTCGGCCGAGCGATTGATCGACAGCTTCTTGATGCGCAGCACGTCCGGCGGCACCTGGGCGATACGCGCCGCGAGCGCGGCCACCGTCTCCAGCAGCTTGCTCGCCGGCACCGAGTGGTTCACCCAGCCCCACTCGACCGCGGTCGGCCCGTCGATGCTGTTGCCGGCGACGAAGGCCAGCTCCTTGGCCCGCTTCGGCCCGACCAGCGTGGACCACACCGGCGCGAGGAACCCGCCGCCGATGGGGATGGTCGGCTCGCCGATCTTCGCGTCGTCGGTGACGATGGTGATGTCGGCGAAGATGCACAGCTGCGTGGCGACGGCGATGCAGAAGCCGTGCACCGCGGCGATCACCGGCTTGGGGTGGTCCCAGATGGCCAGCCAGCGCTCGACGTTCCTCCGCAGCCGCTCGCGATCGGCGATCGGATCGACGACCGCGTCGGCCTTCAGCTTGCCGGTGTTCGAGTCGCCGGGCCCGGCGATGGCCTGGTCGAGATCCATCCCGGCGCAGAAGCCCTTCCCCTCGCCGCGGATGCCGATCACCGGGCCCCCCTCGGTCTTGAGCGCCTCGAGCGCGTGCGAGATCTCGTCGAGCATCGCCGCGGACAGCGCGTTGGCGCGATCCGGCCGGTTCAGCACCAGCCAGCTCAGCGGCCCTTCGTGGTCGATGCGAATGTGCTCGTAGCTCTTCACGGCGCGCGGCTCCTCGTCCATGAATTCGAGGATGCGCCGGCGGCGGGAGCCGGTCAACACGCGAGTTGACTAGAAGCGTCACTCGCGAACGATGACGCAGCGTACCATTTGCTCCGGCTAGCCTCGGTACCCGATGTGCGGCGGCGAGGCGGCGGCGATGGCCAGGGTGTCGCGGATGGCCCGCCGGCTGGCGCCCAGCTTGAGCGCGTTCCCCAGGTGGAGACGGAAGCCCGGGAGGAAGCGGTGCGTCGGCGACGCGTCGCTGGCGAGCGAGATGAGCTCCTTGGTGAGCCCCGGCACCGCCCGCGTTCGCCAGGGGACCGCGCAGTAGAGGAAGAAGGCGCGGAAGTTCTCCGGCGAGAGACGGACCAGCGCGTCGAGGAAGCCGGGGACCTCGCGCTCGAAGGTGGCCCAGTACGGATCGGTGCCGACGTGCTCGTCCCACAGCGCTTGCTGCTCCGCGTCGAGCGGCGCGGTGGCCAGGCTTCCGCCCGCGGCCTTCACGATGCGCGCGGAGGCCGCCATGAGCGAGTGCACCCCCAGGCCGGACACCAGCGACAG
>JAMFST010000624.1 GCA_026225435.1 Labilithrix luteola | reverse complement strand
TGTGGATGAGGAGATAGAGATTGACCAGCGCGAGCAGAGCTACACCGGCGAAGTGGAGGTTGAGGGCGGTGAGGACGCTTTTTGCCTCGTAGATCAGGCTGATCCGGGTGGAGGATTTTTTCTGGAGCAAGGAGGTCATCGCGGGGCTCCCTTCGATGCTGTGGGCTTTGCGTGGCGGAGCTTGCGGTGGGTTGTGCTGGGCGGAGCGTCTGGGGTGTCGTCTTCGCTGATCGCCTTCGCGACCTTGGCGGGGAGCGCGGGGAGGGGGTTGTAGCCGCTGAGGATGTCGAACTCGACGCCTCCGGGGGCGGCGACGGCCTGGGTGGGAGCTTGCGGGACGCCGCGTGGGCCACCGGCGAGACCGCCGCCGCTCTCGCGGGTCTGCGCGGTTTCGTTGCTCAGGCGGGGCGCGAGGAAGCGGTGCGAGGTTTCGAGGTTGCGGACGAGCTGGACGGCGCGGTCGCGGTCGCCGGAGACACGGAGGCGGATGAAGACGTCGCCCTCCTTGGTGATCTGCGGGTCGATACTGGTGACCTGGACGCCAGCGGGGAGGACGGTTTCGAGGTCCATCATGACGGCGGTCCAGCTGAAGCTCTTCTGGGCGAAGATGGCGTTGAGGAACTGGGAGCGCTCGAGGACGGACATGTTCTGCGGCTGGCGCATGCGCGTTTCGTTGGCGTGGCGCTCGTTCTCGAAGGTGGAGGTGCGGGCTTTGAGGGCGTCCATCTGGGCCTGGGCGGCGCTGGCTTTGGCGTTGAGGATGTGCAGGGCGATGCCGAAGAGGACGGCCAGCACAGCTAGCGCGGCCATGGCGAGGCGCAGGCGTGCGAAGAGCGGACGGAGCTCGACGAAGGGGCGGGTTGCGAGGTTGACTGTGATCCGCATCAGCTCTTCAGGGCTCCTCGGACACCGGCCAGCCAGCAGCGGGATACGGTTGCGGGTGCGGCGAGCATTTCGGTGTCGACCAGCTCGCGGACGCGGAGTTCGGGACCGCCGAAGTCGGCGTCGCGCAGCATGGCGGCGAGGCGGTCGGCGCCGGTGGGCCCGGCGGAACGGATGACGCCTGGGGGCAGGCCGAGGGTGTCTTCGAAGTAGGCGGCGGCGACGCTGACGGCCTGGGTGACCTCGCGGGAGCCGGAGGTGCGGGCTAGCTCGCGCAGCTCTTCGCGGACACCTTCGAGGACGGCGCTGGGTTCGGCCATGGTGGCTTCGCGGGCGGCCTCGGCTTCGGCCTCGGCAGTGACACCGACGGCGACTGGCTCCTGGCGGGACCACTCTTCGTGGGAGGCGTCGCGGTCGATCAGGGGCAGCGAAACTTCGGGCTCCACGTAGGGGTCTTCGGTGGTCATATCGACGGAGCGGTGGAGCAGGAGCAGACCGCCCTGCACGATGGCGGTGGTGACTCCCTTGGGACCGGCGTTGACGACGAGGGTTGCGGAGTCGGACAGCTCCAACCCGGCGAGGGATGCAAGGGTGCTGGGGAGCACGGCACCGGGCTCGAAGCCTGCTTCGCGGACGGCGGACTCATACTCGGCGAGGACCTCGCGGGGCATGGCGACGGCGACGACGCGGACGGCGTTCTTGGCGGAGGACATGATCTGGTAGCTGACGGCAGCGTCCTCGGACTCGAAGGGCAGAAGTTTCTTGAGGCGGAAGCGGACGACGGGAAGCGCTTCGATCGCTTTGCTGGGCAAGGAATCGAAGTCGAGGAGGAGGACGCGGACGGCGGCGTCGG
>JAMFST010000623.1 GCA_026225435.1 Labilithrix luteola | reverse complement strand
CGTCCTCGGCCACGTCGTCGTCGACGACCGGCGAGGCGCTCTCCAGCGCCAGTGGGGGGGTGACCGCGGTGCTCGTCTCGGCGTCGGCGGACGTCCCCGCGGCGCCGCCGTCCGCAGGGTCCTACCGGCTGCAGATGATCGACGTCGGCACGGGACTGAGCGTCCTCGTCCAGGGGGCCGACTTCACGATGCTCTACGACGCGGGCTCCAACGACGACGACAAGCCGGTGGGCGCCGCGCCGGGGAACGAGAACCGGCTGCTCGCCTACCTGTACGCGGCGCTCGGGCCGTCGGGCGGGCCGGAGTGCGTGCCCAAGGGGGATGGATGGATGTACAACCCGGCGCAAGGGACCAAGACGATCGACCACCTCGTCCTGTCGCATGCGCACCAGGACCACATCTCGATGATGCGTGACGTCCTGCATTGCTACGCCGTCCGCAACGTGTGGGATCCGGGCGCGGACTATCCGTCGCCGGAGTACCGGGAATTCACCGCCGCGGTGAGCGCGGTGGCGGGGCTCAGCTACCACACGGTGACGGCGCGCAAGGCGCGTCCGGGGTGGTCGCAGTTCGCCGAGAACGACGTCGCGGAGCTCGGGGCGGGCGCCTTGTTCAAGGTGCTCCACGCCGACGGAGCGCTCTATCCGGAGGACATCAACAAGAACTCGACCGTCCTCCGCCTCACGCTCGGCGCGCACGCGGTGCTGCTGGCGGGTGACGCCGAGGCGGGGGAGCGCGAGGTGCCGGCCTCGAGCGCCGGCGACATCGAGGGGCAGCTGCTCGCGACGCACGCGAGCGAGCTGGCGGTGGACGTGCTGCAGGTCGGCCACCACGGATCGGAGACGTCGAGCCGCGCGGCCTTCGTCGACGCGGTGTTCCCGGGGAGCGCGCCGCGGTTCGCGTTGCTGAGCGCGGGCCCGCACGCGTACAGCGGCGTCGTCTTGCCGGACGCCGACATCGTCAGCGAGTACGACGGGCTCGCGGGGCGAGGGGTGACGCTCCTGCGGACCGACACCCACGATGCCTCGGGCTGCCCGACGAAGAACCGGGTCGGCATGGACGACGCGTCGCCGGCGGGGTGCGACAACTACGTGCTCGAGCTGCAGTAGCGGAGGAGCGCGAGGAGCTCCGGCTGCAGGGACGGCGCAGCGACGAGGACGCTGCTCGCGCCGGCTCGCCAGGCGCATCCCGTCGCGTCGGTGACCGCCGCTCCGGCCTCGCGCGCGATGAGCGTCGCCCCGAGGAGGTTCACGTCGTCGACCCCGTACTGCCAGAACGCGTCGAGGCGTCCGCTGCCCACGTCCGCCACCTGCCAGGCGGTCGCTCCGAGGTTTCGCACCGCCCCCACGCCGCCGAGCATCGCGCTCAACGACGCGCCGGCGAGGCGCACCACCTCGGGAAAGCGCGCGACGAACGGCGGCTGGCTGGTCCCTGCGAGCGCGACGCCGAGATCGGTCTTGGTTGCCGGCGCGATTGGCTGACCGTTGCGCGTCGCTCCACGCCCCGCGGCTGCCGCGTAGGTCGCGCCGAGCGAAGGGCTGTGCAGCACGGCCGCCACCGGAGCGCGGTCTCGCACCAAGGCGACGCTGACGCACCACTCCGGGTGGCCGTGGAGGTACTGGATGGCGCCGTCGATGGCGTCGACGACCCACACCTCACCGTGCTCGGGCAGCTGCTCGCCGTCGAGCTCGTCACCCACCGCGGCTTCCGGCCGGAGCAGGTGGAGCCGCTCGACCATGCGCTGCCCGAGCGGCTCGTCGATGGCGTCGAACACCCTGCGCAGCTCGGCCATGGTGCGAAACGGCGGCGGCGGAGGCGCGCTCGCCACATCGCGGCCGATGCTGGTGGCCAGGGTGGTCATCTCGAGAAGAAGGTCGCTGTCGTTCATCGTCGTCTCCAGGTCGTGCTCAATCTGAACGGTGTTCAGTTAATGAGATGCACTTGTACCGCGCGGCGTTGCCGGGTCAAGGGCTACAGTCGCCGGAGATGCGCGCGAAGGAGTACCACCACGGCAACCTCGCCCAGGCGCTCCTGGACGCGGCGGATGCGCTCCTCGAGGACCGGGGCGCGGCGGAGATCAGCTTGCGGCAGGTGGCGACGAGCGTGGGGGTCGCCCCGAGCGCGGCGTATCACCACTTCGCCGATCGCAACGCGCTCCTCGATGCGCTGGCGGCGCGAGCCCTGGACAGGCTGGCCGCAGCGGTCCAGCGGCGCGTCGCGCGTGTGCCGGTGGCGGACGTGCCGGGGCGGGTGGTGGCGCTCGGCCGGGGGTACGTCTCCTGGGCGCGCGAGGAGCCGCATCGCTTCGCGGTCGCTTTCGCGCAGGGGGATCGGCCGGACACGCCGGCGAACCTGCGCCCCTACGTGATCTTGACCGAGCTCCTCGACGAGGCGGTGACTCGCGGTGTGATGCCCGCGCGCTCCCGCCCGAACGCCGAGCACCTGGTGTGGCCCGCGCTGCACGGGCTCGCCGTGCTCGGCTCCTCGGGGCCGTTGCAGGACCGGTCGGAGCGGGAGCTCCTGGCGCTCTGCGACGAGCTGGTTCTCACGCTCCTGGCGGGTCTGCGCGCTCGCGGAAGCTGAGCCTCGCGCGCACGAGATCGCGGCCCGCTTCGTAGCGGTCGTGCCCGATCTCCGCGGCGAGGTCGTCGTTCGTGCGGATCGGTTGGTTGGGGACGGCTCCGGCGATCCAGTCGCGACAGAGGCGCTCGATCAAGTCGACGTCCTCGTCGCTGACGGCGTCCATGTCGAGGTTCGCCAGCGCCTGGAGATCGCCATCGCGCAGCGCCGCGCCGGCGGGCCAGGACCAACCGTCCGTCGATCGTCGCGGCTGGATCGAGGGGCTCAGGCGGATGACCGGCCCGTCCTGCACGACGTCGCCCGCGGCGCGCGGGAGATGGCCGCCGAGGACCACGTGGCTGGTGAAGCTGGCTGCGTCCGGCGGATCGTCGAGGATGGCCGTCGCCAGCTTGCGGATGTCGCCGAGCAGACCTGGCCGGCCTCCCCCGGCGTACGCGTCGCCGTCTTCCCCCCCCGTGCGCCGCGGCCTTCGTACGGTGCCCGTCCCGATCGAGACCACCTCGATCGTCGAGGCCGGCTCTCCGTTGGCGAGCGCTTCGATCACGCCGGCGAGGACGGGGTTGTTGTAACCGGCGATGGCGCCGTCCCAGTAACGGCGGCTCGCCTCCCCCTGGCCCACCTGTGCCGGCGCGTCGAAGTACAGGACGGGAGCGTTGGTGGACGCGTGCACCGCGTCGAGGAGGGTCGCCTGCACGGGCGCCGCGCCGTCTTGTGAAGCGGCCCGGCTCGCCACGTTGCTGCGAAAGAACGCGGCGCGATTCACGTCGTAGTCGAACGCCAGGATGAGCAGGTCCGGGCCGCCGTGATCGTCCCGCCAGCAAGACAGCGGAGCGCTCGTCGCGCGCGGGTCGGCGGTGGCGAGCATCTTCTCCAGCGCGGCACGCTTCGCCACGGTGGAGTACTTCGGGAGCACGCCGTCGCCCCGCAGCGGCGCCCAGGGGAGGGCCGCGAAGATGGCGCGCCGCTGGGTCGCATCGGCGAACAGCGCCGCCACCTCTCCGGGCGTCTTCCCGCACGCGAGCGCCGCGGCGACGATGCTCCCTCCGGAGTTGGCGACCACGAGGTCGAAGCAGCCGAGGATGTACGGTCCCGGTGTGCTCTCCCCGAAGATGTCGGCCAGCGCCCGCGCCTGCACCAGCGCCCAGGTGCCTCCGCCATCGAGGGAGAGCACTCGCTTCATGTGCACAGGAGAAACGATCTTGCTCCACGCCGTCAACCGCCGCGCCATCGCCGACGCGGCGAAAGCGCCAAGAATCGCCTGCGCTAGTCCTTCCAGAAGTGCCGCTTCCACACCTCGGTCAACCGCGGCCGTTCGGAGAGACTCTTGGAGATCGCGTCGAGCCTGGCGATGCGCCCGCCGGTGACCCACTCGGTCCCCAGGCTGCCGCGCCAGCGGGAGAACATCGCGGCGTAGATGTCCACCAGCGAGAGCTCGCTCCCGAGGAACCACGGTCCCTTGATCTCGCGCTCGACGACGAGAACGCGATCCCGGATCCGCTCGCGCACGGTCGCGCGCAACGCCCCCGACTGGTCCCCCTTGCCGGTGAAGCGCTCGGCGTAGTCGCTGATCTCCACCATGGGGTAGATCTCCGTCGCCATGAAGGAGAGCCAGCGGTACGCCCGGGTGCGCTCGTCGGTCCCCACCGGCGGCAAGAGCTTCGCGTCCGGGTAGCGGTCCGCGACGGTCAGCATGATCGCCAGCGACTCGGTCACGATCTCGCCGTTCGGCAAGCGCAGCGCCGGCATCTTGCCGGTCGGGTTGAGCGCGAGGAACTCCGGCGTGTGCTGCTCGTCCTTCTCCAGCGAGACGAGGCGCAGCTCGTACGGTGCGCCCGCCTCGGCGAGCGCCGCCTCGGCTGAGAACGCGCCGGAACCCTTGTCACCGAAGACGATGTACATCTAGCGCTGAACTCCTGCCGGTGTGACCGCCTGCGTCTGGGTGACGATCGCCACGCGCTTGCCGTCGTCGTCGCGGATGTCCGTCTGGACGACGATGGTGGTCCGGCCGACGTGGATCGGCGAGGCCACCGCGCTGGCCGACCCGCCGCGCACGCCACGCAGGAAGTTGGTCTTGGACTCGATGGTCGAGGTGACCGCCCCCTCCGGCAGGTTGAGGAAGGCGCACAGCGCTGCGACCGAGTCGGCCAGCGTCATCAGCGCCCCGCCGTGCATGGTCCCCGCGCCGGTACAGAGGTCGGGCGCCCAAGGGAGCTGCCCGCGCACCTCGGCCGGCGTGGCAAGTGCGATGGTCACCCCGCACTTCACGGCGAAGGGCATGAGCGCGGCGAAGTCGACGGTCGGATCTGGAGTGGTCATGGCGGCGAGAGGAAATTGCACGCCTCGCCGGCGCCGCGGTCAAGCCCCGTGGCGCATCGCTGCTGCGCCGCCACGATCTGACCATCTCCGCCGTCGCGACGACGTGCGGCTTCGCCGATCAGAGTCACCTCACGCGCGTCTTCTCCGCGCGCGAGAAGGTCACCCCCGCCTCCTGGCGCCAGCGCCATCGCGGCTGACTGGAGATTCGCGCGCGGTGGCAGGCGTGCTGTTCGACATCGGTCAGCTGTGGTGACGACCGGTCGACAAGGTAGAGTCGCCACCGCATGGCTCGCCGCCCCGCATGGCCAGCGCGTCTCCTGCTCGCTCTCGTCGCGGCGGTGACGCTCACGCTCGCCGCCTTCCGTCCGCTCGAGGGGGACGATGCCTACGTCGTCGACAACCTGCGCTCCGCCGGATGGCGGCGGCATCTCTTCGCGTTCGACTACGACGCCCCTTCCGCCGACTACGTGTCCTGGTGGGCGGGCGAGGTGTTCCAGCGGCGCTTCGTCCGCGTCCCGTCGAGCGCGCTCCTGTGGTGCCAGTGGAAGCTCTTTGGCCTGGAGGCGGCGCCCTATCATCTGGTGACGCTTGGCCTGGTGGCCGCCAGCTGCCTCGTCGTCCACGCTCTGGCGCGCCGCTACCTGCCGCCGCTACCGGCGTTCGTCGTCGCGCTCGTGCCGGCGGTGCATCCCGCCTCCGCCGAGGTGGTCGGCGCGCTCAATACGCAACCGGTCGCCGTGGCCGGTCTGTTCGCGGTCATCGGGGCGGCGGACTGGGAGCGGATGCGCCGCACCGGTTCTCGCCTCTCGTATGCGCGCGCCCTCGGCTTCGCGTTCCTGGCGATGATCTCGTACGAGGCGGCGGTCGTGCTGCCGCTCGCGCTCCTCCTGGCCGACGCGGTCGCCGCCCGATCATGGCGTGGTCTCGCCGAGCCGCGGCGTCTCGGGCTGCTTGCCTTGCTGGCCCCGTACACGTGGCTCGCGCTGGCCGTCCGCCGCGGCCTGTACGCGCCGGAGTCCGGCCCGCTGCGGCCGCTCGACGAGGTGTGGACCAGCGCGCGGCTCGACGCGACCGCCTACGTCATCAAGACGTTCGGCATCTTCGATCCGCGCTCGGCGAAGACATACCTGGTGCACCGCGTTGCCGGCGAGCCGTGGGCGATCGTGCTCGCGCTCCTGCTGCTCGTCGGGGTGCTCCTGGCGGTGCGCCGCTCGCGCGTCGGGTGGCTCGGGCTCGCCGTGTTCGCGCTGCTGCTCCTCGCCCCCTGGCTGACGCGCGCCACCGTGTCGAAGCTCAATTTTTCTACCTTCCGTCAGCTGTACCTGCCGGTCCTGCTCGGGGGGCCGCTGGTCCTGGCGGCGTGCTGGGACGGTGAGCCGGCACGAGCGCGCCGGCTGGCGCGGGGATGTGCGGCCGTCGCCCTCGTGGCGCTCGCCGTCCAGGCGTTCCTCATGGGCCGCCTGCAGATAGGCGTCATCGCCCAGCGGCGCCTCGCGGCGGCGCTCCCGCGAATCCTCGCCACCATCCCCGCCGGCGACACCATCGTCACCGTCGGGGACTCCATGTGCCGCGAGTCGCCTTCGCTCTTCGTGCCCAACGCCTCGCTCTACGCCGTACCGGTCACCGCCGACGACGAGGCCCCGCTGTTGACGGTGGTGGACGCGCATACCCTCGTGGCGCGAGTTGCGCGGGGCGTGCTCGACATCCCGGTTCGCGTGCAGCTCCCCGCGCGCTCTGCGGACGACGAGCGAGGCCCGGACTGGAATGTGGTGCGCCCGCCGCCTCTGGTGGAGGCCGGCACGCAGCGGATCCCCGGTGCGACGGTCTCCCTCGAGCAGCGCAGCGACCGGGGGGTCGAAGCGCTCCGCTACCGCTTCGACCGGCCCCTCGCGGAGCTGAGCTTCCTCCGCCTCCACGACTGCGACCCGCCGGAGCGAATCATCGTCGCGACGCCGTGACCTCGCCGATTCGACTTCAGCTTTCCCGTCCGCTGCCGTTCTCCGTGCCGTGGAAGCAGCCCGCGTCACCTCTCCCTCGGTCGGACCGACCCTCATCGTCGCCCACACCAGGCAGATCCTGCCGGTGACCCAGGTGCGAAGCACGATCATCCAGACGTCGATCCGCACGCTGCGCGCGCGCGGACATCTCGAGCGCTACCGCGACCGTGTTCCGCCCCAGTTCCGCGACGACCTCCTGCTCGCGCTGGCGCCCGGCTGGCTCCCTCTCCGCCTCGCCGTCGTCCACTACCAGGCGTGCGACGAGCTGGGACTTTCCACCGCCGAGATCGGCGCCATCGGCGAGTCCGGAGCCGACGCGCTGCAGGGGATCTTCCTCTCCACGCTGGTGCGCAGCGTCCGCGCCATGGGCGTGACCCCGTGGACCCTGCTCACCCGGTTCGACCGGCTGTACGGCCGCCTCTTTCAGGGGGGCAGCGTCGAGGTCATTCGCCAGGGGCCGGCGGGGGCGCAGCTGGAGTGGGCCGGCTTCGACGGGCTGGCTCACCTGAATTACTTCCGCTCCATCGTCTGCGGGAACGTCCGCGCCGGCTTGAAGTTCGTCGGCGTGACCCCTGCGCGCGTCGAGCTGATCCACTCTCCCAGCCGTGGGCGCCTGACGCTCTCCACCTCCTGGTCATGACCAAGATCGCCTAATTTCACGGCCCCGCTTGACGTCTATGACGCAATGCATCATTCGTCTGATGCCGAGGAGGCATCGATGTCGAAAGCCCATACGTGCGCGTTCCGCAAGCTGCGTTCCGGGGAGCGTTCGCTCTACCGCGACCACCTGCACGCGCTCTCCCCCACGGATCGCCACCTGCGCTTCCACGGGTTCACCAGCGACGAGACCATCGACCAGCACGTCGCGCGGATGGACCCGCGGCGCACGCAGATCATCGGCGCCTTCGTCGACGGACGGCTGCACGGTGCCGCGGAGATCGTCTTCGCCTCGCTGACCGACCGGAGCTCGGCCGAGCTGGCGGTGTCGGTCGAGGATCCGTACCAGCGGGCCGGCGTCGGCGGCGGTCTCACCCGGCGGGCGCTGCGCGTCGCGCAGAACCGCGGCGCGCGCTTCGTCTGGATGTACTGCCTGCCGGAGAACGAGCCGATGCGCCGCATCGCCAGCTCGCTCCACGGCCAGTTGAAGCTCGCGGACGCGACCATCGACGCCCGCCTCCAGCTCGCCCCGGCGACCCTCCGCTCACGCCTGCAGGAGCAGCTCGAGGACGGGCTCGGCACCATGCGCCTGCTCTCGCAGGTCGCCCTCGCGCGCGTCGCCTGAGCGCAGACCACACGACACGTCTCGCCCCGTGCGAGCATCGAAAGCGAGATCATGGACCCGCTCTCCGACGTGCTCGCCTCGCTCCAGTCGCGCAGCTTCGCGGCGCGCGGCTTCCACGTCGACGGCGAGCTCGCGGTGCAGTTCGGCCGCCACCAGGGGATCAAGTGCTACGCGGTGGCCTCCGGTGAGTGCTGGCTCGCGATCGAGGGGCTGCCCGAGCCGATCCTGCTGAAGGCGGGCGAGTGCTGCCTGCTGCCTCGCGGGCTCCCGTTTCGCCTGGCGACGGACCTGTCGCTCCCGGCGATCGACGTCGCCGAGCTGCGCCGCCGGCAACCGCTCATCGGCGAGGAGCAACCCGACGGAGATCCCGGGACGTACCTGGTCGGCGGCTACTTCCACCTCACCGGGCATCACGCCGCGTTCCTCCTCGAGATGCTGCCGCCGGTCGTGCACCTCCGCGACGAGGCGCAGAAGGCGACCATGCGCTGGTCGCTCGAGCGCCTGCGCGACGAGCTGCGCGATCCGCAGCCGGGCGGCTCGCTCATCGCCCAGCAGCTCGCCTACACCATGCTGATCCAGGCGCTGCGCCTGCACCTGACGGACGGCGCTTCGGGAGGCGTCGGCGGCGTCGGCTGGCTCTTCGCGCTGGCCGACAAGCAGATGAACGCGGCCATCACCTACCTGCACGCCGACCCGGCGCATCCCTGGACGGTGAAGGAGCTGGCCGAGCACGTCGGCATGTCGCGATCGGTCTTCGCCCTGCGCTTCAAGGAGACCGTCGGCTCGACCCCGATGGAGTACCTCACGCGCTGGCGCATGCTCCGCGCGAGCCAGCGCCTCGAGACGTCGAGCGACTCGATCACCGAGATCGCCGGCTCGCTCGGCTACGAGTCGGACAGCGCCTTCCGCAAGGCGTTCCGCGGCGTCATGGGCTGCTCTCCGCGCGAGTACGGACGATCGCGGCGATCGTCCGGACGCCACGACGTGGTTCGCGATCCGGCGGCGTCCTAGCCTCACCGGCATGTCCCAGCTCCCCGTCACCTTCGACTCTCTCGCCATCGAGCACGCCGGATCGCCCGTCAGCCTGCGGAAGAAGACCGTCACGGCGCTGGACGAGGGCGAGGTGCTCGTCCGCGTCGACCACGCCTCCATCAACAAGATGGATCCCGGGCTCGCGCAGCGGAATCTGTTCCAGCTCCCCGAACCGTACGTTCTCGGCTTCGACTTCAGCGGCGAGGTGGTGGAGGTCGGCACCGGCGCAGGCGCCTCCTTCGCCGTCGGCGATCAGGTCTTCGGCGGCGCCGAGCGCGGCGGCTGCTTCGCCGAGATGGCCGTGGTGACGGCTGCGAGGATCCACAAGCGCGGCGCTCTCCCGGCCGCGGAGGCGAGCACCTACGGGGTCGCCTTCCTCACGGCGTACGAGTCGCTGGTCATCGCCGCAGATGTGCGGAAGGACGCCGGCAAGTGGATCTACGTCGCCGGAGCGGGCGGCGGCGTCGGCCACTTCGCGGCGCAGATCGCCAGGCTGTACGGCCTGAAGGTGATCGCCTCGGCGGGAAAGGCGGACAGCCTTCGCCTGCTCCACGACCTGAAGCTCGACGCGGTCATCGACTACTCGAAGCAGGACGTCGTCGCCGAGGTGATGCGCCTCACCGGCGGCAAGGGGGCCGAGCTCGTCTACGACTCGACGTACAGCCAGTCGTCCTTCGAACGCTCCGCCGCCTGCGTCGCCGCCGGCGGTGAGTACATCCGCCTCGGCACCCCCCTGCAGCTGCAGCGGGTCGAGGCCGGCGACGTCACGGCGGTGGTCGAGGCGCGCGGGGCGAAGATGGTGATCGGCGATCTCGGCCGCTACCAGGTGGATCCGCAGTTCGAGGCGCGGATGCCGGAGGTCATGGAAGGGCTGCAGCGGGCGATCGACTGGTACGAGCAGGGGAAGCTGCGGCCGGTGATCACGCAGACGGTCCCCTTCGAGGCGGCGGCGCTGCAGACGGCGTTCGTCGACTTCCTGCGCGGGACGAACAACGTCGGAAAGGTCGTCGTGAAGTGCCGCCGCGACGGCTGATCAGGGGCTGGCGTGCTGGCGTTCGCGTCACGCCCTGTCTGGTAGCTCTTGCGGCCGACCCGGTCGTCACGTAGCACCCCGGCGTGCGTAACCTCCGGCTCGCGTGCTCCGTGTCGTTGGCCGTCCTCGCGCTGGCCGCGTGCAGCGCGGCGCCGGAGTCGACCGGGGCGGCGGCCAACGCGGTCACCTCCAGCTGCGCGCAGGGCACTCTCCCTAGCGCCAGCGGCACCGGGTGCGACTCGATGTTCCGCCTCTCCTGCGACGTGCCGCCGGTCGCCTCGCTCGCCGACGTGAACCTGCAGACCGACCTCGTCTACACCACGCCCTACCGCGGGCAGAGCTACGCCGCGCCCCAAGCGCTCGACGTCGCCTGGCCCAAGGGGGGCAGCGCGCACCCCGTCGTGCTCATGGTCCACGGTGGCGGCTGGGACGGTGGCGACAAGACCGATCACCGTCAGGACCTCCTGCTGCTCGCCGGGCTCGGGTACACGGCGATGTCGGTGAATTACCGGCTGGTGATCGACGGCTGGCAGAACCGCTTCCCCGCGGCGCCGAGCGACGTGCGCTGCGCGGTTCGCTGGGCCAAGCACAACGCCGCCTCCTTCGGCGGCGACGCGACGCGCATCGTCGCCATGGGTGATTCGGCCGGCGGCGAGCTGGTGGAGCTGCTCGGCACCGAGCCGGACGAGGCGCAGCTCGACGACGGCCAGTGCGAGACCAGCGACTCGGCGGCCATCACCGCGGCGATCCCCTACTACGGTCGCTCCACGCTCTCCACGCCGCCGATCCCCGACTACCTGGTCGACTACATCGGCCGCGACACCGGCTGGCAGACGAAGGAGAACCTCGGCTCCGGCGCGCTCCACGTGACGGCGGACACCACGCCGATGCTGCTCCTCCACGGCACGGACGACGACACGGTGCCCATCGACCAGTCGCGGGTGATGCGCGACGCGATGGTGGCCGCGAGCGTCCCCGTCGGCCTGATGGAGCTGCCGGGGCAGGGGCACGGCTTCGCCTTCTTCGGCACCGACGGCAACCTGCCGATGGCCTCGTGCTCGTCGCTGGCCTTCCTCGGCCACTTCGCGCAGAACGCCCCCCCGACTTCGCCCGGCACGGTGCGCACGGTCGTCTACGTGCAGGCGGCGACGCAGCCGGGGCAGTCGATCTTCCTCCGCGGCGGGCACGACGAGTCGCTCGTCACCGCCGGACATTTCCTCGGCGCGAATGAGCCCATCTGGTACGTGAATCCGCTCGATCCTTCGACCTCGCTCCTCAAGCCGAGCGACGGGTGGCTCACCTGGTTCAGCGATTCGCCCACCGACTGGACCTGCACGCCGGGGAGCGCGGGCTGCGGGCCAGACACGTACGCGACCAGCGGCTTCGGCTCCGATCCGGAGACGACCGGCGGCGTCGACCAGTGGAAGCTCGACGTCGACATGAGCGGCGCCGTGGGTGACTGGTTCGAGGTGAAGGCGGTGCTCCGCGCGGGGGGCAGCTCGGCCAGCGAGACGTGGGAAGGGGCGATTCACCAGAGCGGAACCCCCTTCGTCACCACGAACCACTGGGCACGCAAGGGCTACATCACGCGCTTCACCTTCGGTCAGGACGGGGCGACGTTCACCGCGTTGCCGGCGCTTCCGTAACCTCGACTTCTCCCGGTCGTCTCCGGCAAGATGCGCCGCCGATGCCGACCTGCTTGACCCTCGCGCCCACCGCCGACGACCGTGTCTTCCTCGACGAGAAAGGTGCGCGCCACTCGCCGCCGGTCGACTGGAGCTGCCTGCCGCCGGGCGACGCGGGGCTCACGCGGCGGGTGAAGGCAGCGGGCGACTCGTGGGTCGTCGTGGAGAAGCGCGGGCGCAAGACGTTCTCGCGCGGGCTGTGGGCCAGCGCTGCCGTCATCGCGGCCGCGCGCCAGCAGCTCGACGCCGAGCGCGACACCCCCGAGTACGCGAAGAAGCGGGCCAGCGACGTGGCGCGCCGCGAGCGCTCGCAGGCCGAGTACGTGCTCGAGTTCGAGGCCGAGGTGCTGCGCTTCCTCCGCTTCCACCCGCGCTACGAGGCGCACGGCCACACCCTCGCCAGGCGCGTTGCCGAGCACGCCACGCCGGTCGGAAGCGGGACCGTCGCGCGCACCAAGCGCATCACCGTCGACCAGCGCGCCGAGGCGGCCGTCGTCGCCTGGATGCGCCACCAGACGACCGCCTACGACTCGATGAAGATCGCCCGCGTGAAGGGGGAGCGCCGGGAAGTGCGCCGCGAGCTCGCGCAGATCTCCCGCGCGGTGCTCGATCTGCACCGCACCGAGCGCACCCACCTGCCCGGTGCCTGCTCGCTGTGCCAGGCGCTCGGGTAAAGCCATGATGCGGTCGTGTACCTCGCGCGGTGACATGGGGTATGGACCGAGCGTGGCTGCTCCGCTCCTCCCTCGCACCGCGCTGGTGATCGCGGCGGTGCTCGCCCCGTTTGCCGCCGGCACGGCGCGCGCGCAGGAGGCGGCACCAGCCGCTCCGCCGGTCGCCTCGATCGACGTGCCGGCCACCCCGGAGAAGCCTCCGGCCGAGTCCGCTCCGGCCACGCAGGTGCCCCCTCCTTCGCCGACGATCCCCGGCAAGTACCTCGCGGTCGGCTCGCTCGCCCTCGGGGCCGGCGTGGCCTTCTTCGTCTCGGCGCTCTTCGACTCCTTCGCCACCAGCGCGCACACCGACGCGACCACCCTCGCCCAGCAGCGCGCCTGCGGAGCGGGCCCCAGCTGCAGCGCCTTCGATGCCAAGCACGACGACGCCAGCCACGATCGCACCGTGTCCGGGGTGTTCGCCATCGTCGGCAGCGGCGTCGCCCTCGGCGCGGTGGCAGCGTGGTTCTTCTGGCCCGACGACGACGACCACGCCGGCAAGGACGACAAGAGCGGCGACGCGAACCGCAGCTCGTCGGCTCGCGCGTCATCACCGTCATCTCCGTGGTTCGCGCCTTCGGTCGGGCCGCACGGCGGTTCGCTCACCGCCGGCGTGCGGTTCTGAGGGCGCATGACTTCCCGCCTCCTCGCCACGTGCCTGGCCGTCCTCGCCGCCATCGGCCTCACCGCGGCCGCCGCTGCCTGCGGCGACTCGGTCGGCAACTACTGCGACTACACCGACTGCAACGCCGCGCCGGATGCCGCAGCCGACGCCGCGGCGCTCGACTCGGGCTCCTGAGAGCTCCGCTCAGAGCGCCGCTTCGCTGATCGCCGCAGCCATCGCTTCGACGACCGCGCGCACCCGCGGGATCTTCCGCAGATCGCGCTGGTAGGCCACGTACACCGGCAGGGACGGGAACGGAGCGTCGACCTCGAGGCGAAGCAAGCCGGGCACGCCACGCGCGGAGCTGTCGGCGACCAGCGCGATCCCCTCTCCGCAGGCGGCCGCGTCGAGGAGCACGAGGTCGGAGTTGGAGCGGATGACGAAACGGGTCGCGCCGCGTTCTCGCAGCCACCCGGTCTGCGTCGTCTTCGGGTCGTCGTGGCCGAGGAAGTCGTGCCGGGCGAAGTCCTCGGGCGTGAGCCGGACACCGCGCAATCGCCGCTCGACGTACGAGGGGGCCGCGTAGAGACCGAAGGTGACGCGCCCGACGGAGCGGTGCACCACGCTCGGCGAGGCGGACTTGCTCCCGCGCAGCCCGACATCGGCCTCGCGCCGCGCCAGGTTCACCAGCCGCGCCTCGGAGAGGATCTCGAGCTCGAGCCCCGGGTGCCGCCGTCGCAGATCGGTGAGCCGCTGCATCACCGGGCGCGCCCCCCCTTCCGGGAGCGAGATGCGCACTGTGCCGACCAGCGCGCTCTCTCCGTCCCCCTGATCGCGACGAGTCGCGCGCAGGCCGAGGTCCATCTGCTCGGCGAGACCGACGAGCTCCAGCGCCGAGGGCTCGACGAAGGTACCGGCCGAGCTGCGGTGGACGATCACGCGGCCGAGAGTCCGCTCGAGCGCATCCATCCTCCGGGAGATGGTGGACGTGGCCACCCCCAGCGCCTTCGCCGCCCCGAGGAAGCTGCGGTGGCGGTGCAGCGCCAGGAGCAGCCGGAGATCGTCCCACGGCGGATCGGTTTGCATGAACGCAATCGGGGTTAGCGCAGATGCGCGTTGCCGCAAAGCCGCGCTGAGGCCACCGTCGGGGCATGAAGATCCTGGTGTTCGGGCGCGGCGTCATCGGGACGCTCTACGGGTGGGCCTTCGCCCGCGCAGGGCACACGGTGCACTTCTACGTGCGCCCGGGGCGCGCTGCCGCCTACGGAGCGACGTTGCCGGTCTCCATCGTCGACGTGCGACCGAGCCTGCGCGGCGTGCTGGTGAAGGAGACGCTGACCCCGCACTACGTCGAGGAGCTCGCGGCCGAACACGACTACGATCTCATCCTCCTCAGCGTGCAGCACTACCGCTTCGCCGAGGCCGCGGCCTTCCTCGGCACGCGCGCCAGCCGCGCGACGGTGCTCGTGTTCAACAACTTCTTCACCGAGCCGGAGGAGGCCGCCGCCGCGCTCCCTCGCGCGCAGCTGGTGTGGGGATTTCCCCTCGCCGGCGGTGGCTTCGCGGCCGACGGAACGCTCCGCGGCACCCTCTTTCCCAAGGTCCAGCTGGGCACGTTCGCCGGCGCCGCGCCCAGCGAGCGCGCCCGGGCGGTGGAGGCGCTCTTCCGCCAGAGCGGCTTCGGCATCCAGCCGATCGCCGATTTTCGCGGCTGGCTCCTCGTGCACTTCGCCGTGAACGCCGGGCTCCTCGCCCAGGTCCTGCACGCCGGCTCGTTCCGCAAGCTGATCGCCGATCCCGGCGAGCGCGCCGCCGCGATGCTCAACGTGCGCGAGGCGCTCGGGATCGTGGCCGCTCGTGGCGTGGACCTGCGCGCTCGCCGCGCAGAGACGGCGCTCTTCCGGCTGCCACCGCGGGTGGGCGGGTTTCTCTTCGGCCTACTCATGAAGCTCTATGCTCCGGTGCGCCTCGTCCTCGACGCGCACACCAACGAGGAGGAGCTGCGGCTGACCGCGCGCGACGCGCTTGCCGAGGCGACCCGGCTGGGGGTGCCGACGCCGCGGCTGGCGGCGCTGGCACATCTCTTCTCGGCTTAGCCTAGCTCTTGACGAAGTCGGTCGATTCGCTGAGCTCACGCCAGGCGCGCAGCTCGGCCAGGCGGGCCTCGTCGGTTCGCTCCGCGCCAGCGTACGCGTCGCGGCCGAGGACGAGGCGGAGCGGAGGCTTCTCCGCCGACGCCAGCGCGAGGATGGCGAGCGCCGCCCGCGCCGGGTCGCCGGGCTGCTTCCCGTCGTAGGCGCGCTGCATCGCCGCCGTCTTCCCGACCGTCTCCGCGTAGTCGGCGTCCCCCTCGGCGATGCGCGTCGAGGTGCCGGCGAAGTCGGTGCGGAAGCCTCCCGGCTCGACGATGGTGACGTGCACGCCGAAGGGGGCCACCTCGCGGGCGAGCACCTCGGAGAACCCTTCGAGCCCGAACTTCGCCGCCGAGTACGGGCCGCGACCCATGGCCCCCATGCGCCCCCCGATCGAGGAGAGCTGCAGGAACCGCCCGCTGCGCTGCCGGCGGAAGAACGGGAGCGCCGCCTTGGTGACGATGATGGCGCCGAACAGGTTGGTCTCGATCTGCGCGCGGAACGACGCGACGCTGGTGTTCTCGATCGGCGCGACGTCGCCGTAGCCGGCGTTGTTCACCACGATGTCGAGGCGGCCGAAGCGCTCGACGGTGGCGGCCACGGCGCGCGCGGCGGCCTCCTCGTCGGTCACGTCGAGCGGAAGGGCGAGGATCCGATCTCCGCCGCGAGCGACGAGGTCCGCGAGCGTGCCAGGGTCGCGTGCCGTCGCGGCGAGCCGGTCGCCCGCGTCGAGGACCGCTTCCGCCAGCGCGCGGCCGAGTCCGCGGGAGCAGCCGGTGATGAGCCAGGTTCGATTCATGGGCCTCACTTTTGGCCCGCACTGTCATCCCGACAAGGCGGATAATGTGCACCGACACATGCCGAAAAGCGCACCAATGCCGGATGGCCGCCTGAGCGCGGTGGAAGCGGCCGCGGCGCTCGCTCGGCTGCGGAGCTTCCGCGCTGCGGCGGCGGAGATGGGGCTGTCACCAACGGCCTTCAGCCGGACCATCGGGGTGCTCGAGGACCAGCTCGGCGTGCAGCTCTTCGCCCGCACCACGCGCAGCGTCTCCGTCACGCCCGCCGGGGAGCGCTTCCTCGCCCGCGCGCAGCCGGCGCTCCGTGATCTGCAGCTGGCGATGCTGGAGGCGCAGGACGAGCGCGATCGACCGCAGGGGACGCTGCGCCTCACCTGCGCGGTGGGGGCGGCGCGGCGGATCCTCGAGCCGGTGCTCCTCGCGTTCCTCCAGCGCTATCCGGACATGCGGGTCGACCTGGTCACGGATGCGCGGCTCGTCGACATCGTCGCGCAGCAGCTCGACGCGGGGTTCCGGGTCGGCGACGCGGTGCCGCGTGACATGGCGAAGATCCCGGTCGGCCCCCGCCTGAGGTACGCCATCGTCGCCTCACCGGCGGTCGTCCGCGCGCACGGAACTCCGCGCGCCCCGAGAGATCTCCTGCGCCTGCCGTGCATCCGCTTCCGCCAGGCGAGCGGCGCGATCTACCGCTGGGAGCTCCGGCGCGGTGCCGCTCGACACGATCTCGACGTCCCCGGGGTGCTCACCCTCGACGATCCGTCGCTGACCCACCAGGCGGCGCTGGCGGGTGCCGGGTACGCCTACCTCGCGAGGATGAGCGTCGAGGGGGACCTGGCGACCGGACGGCTGCAGAGCGTGCTCGAGGAGTGGCTCCCCGACGAACCGGGGCT
>JAMFST010000622.1 GCA_026225435.1 Labilithrix luteola | reverse complement strand
CAGCTCGCGGCGTGCACCGGTGGCTTCTGCACTCCCGACACGCTCTCGAGCAGCGGCGGTAACGCGGTTCCCACCACATGCACGTCGATCGCCGGTGCGGAAGGCCGCTGCCTCTCCGAGTGCCTCCCGCTCATCGCCTCCCAGGCGAGCCTGCTGCCGACCGACACGTGTGGCGCGAACGAGAAGTGTGCCCCTTGCTTCAACCCGACCGCGGCCGATCCGACCGTCCCCACGGGCGCGTGCTCGATCGCGTGTGACAAGCCCGCGAAGCCGCCGTTGATCCTCCAGTGCCCGTACACGGGCGCCAATCTCGTCGACCCGTCGGTCTTCCCGGCGTGCACTCCCGCCTGCGGCGGTGCCCATTGCGTGCCGTCGGCCCTGGTGCCGACCGCGCAGCAGGCGCAGCTCGCGACGTGCCCGGGCGGCTTCTGCGCGCCGGACTCGGTCACGGAGAAGGCGGGGAAGGGGATCCCGGCGAGCTGCGTACCGTTCGACGATCCGGCCTCGGAAGGCCGCTGCACGTCGGACTGCCTGCCCGCCATCCAGGCGCAGGCGAGCCAGCTCGCGCAGAAGACCTGCGCCACCGGCGAGCTGTGCGCGCCCTGTTACGACCCCTTCACCGGCGTCTCCACCGGAGCGTGCAACCTCGCGTGCGACGCGCCCGCGAAGCCGAAGTTCACCTTCCCGACGTGCTGCACGTCGACCGACGGCACCAGCACGCCCGAAGGCACCTGTGTCCCGACGAGCCAGGTCCCGACGGCTCAGCAAGGCTCGCTCGAAGCGAACACCTGCCCGACGAACGCAGCCAACTACCTCTGCGTCCCGAACGAGTACCTCCCGGCGCCCGACACCAAGGGCACCGTCATGACCTGCACGGCCGCCATCGGCGGCATCGTTCCCGCCGGCGCCGGGGCGTGCGTCAGCAAGTGCGCGAACACCTCCGTCGGCGGAGTGCTCTTCGTCCAGGGCACCTGCCCCGACAACCACCTGTGCATCGGCTGCTCGACCGCCGCAGCGGCCGGCATGACGGTCCCGGGGTGCCAGTAGGGGAGCGCGCTCGCCGTCTTCGGAGCGGGAAGCGCCATCGCGGTCGGCCAACGAGGATGCGCAGTGCTCTTGCCCGTCGCCTGCCCTGAGGTAACCTCGCCAGCATGATCGCTATCCTGGCCACGTTGAAGGTGAAGCTCGCCGAGCGCGCAAGGTTTCTCAAGTACCTCGAGGCCGACGGCGTCGGCTCCCTCGAGGAGCCCGGCTGCCTTCGCTTCGACATCCTGGAAGACGCTAGCGATCCGAGCTGCTTCTGCATCTACGAGGTGTACCGGGACGAGGCGGCGTACGCGACGCACCAGGAAGCGCCGTACTTCAAGGAGTTCTTCTCCGCAGCCGGCGATACGCTCGACGGCGCGCCGGAGATCCGCACCACCAAGGTGCTGTTTCCGCGGAGCGCGCCCGCGGCATAACGCGAGGATGCGCACGCAGGGAGGCCTGCTTCAGCTGCCGCCAACCCGTACGGACTTTCCGGGCGCTGCCGGTCGGCGCTCCCTCTGCACAGCTCGATGGCCGGACCAACTTCGAGCCGAAGGGTCTCGTACGTCGAGCGTTCTCGGGGGACGGTCGTACGATCATCGCACGCACGCCATCGCGCTCGTCTCGAAGCTCGTGTGAGCCCCCATGCAAACCAACGACAACGCCCGGCAGGAAGACTCCACCGTGGCCTTCGCGCACGGACACGAAGCGGGTTCGTCCGTAGTGGAAGGAATTGCCATAGGCCGGGCCGTGAGATGCGAGAGCGATCCAGAACCCTCCGGCGTGACGAGGACCGTGAAGGAGGAGCGCGTCCGGCTTGCGCGCGCGCTTCGTCGAACGCGTCGCGGCGTCAAAGAGCTCATCCGCCTTCTCCCGCCCGGCGAGGCTGATCTGTTCCTGCCCGAGGTCGCGATCCTCGCGGAGCTGGCTCCACTCCTGTCAGCACGCGTCGACGGTGGCGCAACCGTGGAAGAAGCCGTCAACGACGCCACCTCCCAGGTGTCGACGGATCTTCTGCTCGATGCGCGCGCGCGTCTGCTCGACGCGGTCGGCGACAATCAGCGATCGGTGGAGACGCGCCTCGAAGGTCGAGACGGCGATCGCGTGCTCGTCACCGAGTCGCTCACTCCATCGGTCGTCGCGGTCCTTCCGACCCGAGTCGTGGCGATCGTAACCGCAGCAGAGGGCACGGCGCAGACGGGCGGCGAGTACGCGTCCCACGCGGTGATCCTCGCTCGCGGCCGGAGGATTCCGCTCGCCTTCGTGCCCGCCCACGTCGTCCTCGCAATTGCTGATGACGACATGATGATCGTGGACACGAGGGCGAGTATCGCTTCCGTGTGGCTGACGCCGAACGAGTCGATCCTCGCGGAGGCGCAGCGCCGGCTCGAGGAGCTGCTCCTCGGGCGTGCGGAGGAGGAGGCCAGCGTCGCCGCTCCACTCGAGCATCTGGGTCTCGAGGTACACGTCAATGTCGGCTCCATCCACGAACGAATTCCCGCGTCGGCCGAAGGAATCGGGCTCCTGCGGACTGAGCTCCTCTTCTCCGCGCATACGTCGGCACCGAGCGAGGTGGAGCAGTGCGCTGCGCTGCGCTGCGCGCCATCGCCGGGCCCCTCGAAAGCGCGCCCGTCGTGGTGCGTCTGTTCGATGCGGGAGGCGACAAGCCGCTCCGGTGGTTGCAACCGCCCGCCGGCTCTCCGCCTGCGCGAGGCATCGCGTTGTTGTTCATGCACCCCCGAATTCTCGACGCTCAGCTCCGGTCCCTGAAGAGAGCAGCCGAGCACGTCGATGTGCGCGTCCTCTTGCCGCTCGTCACGTGCGCGGGAGACGTCGAGCGAATCCGCGCGCTCAGTCACGGAAAACTCGCGGTGGGCGCGATGGTCGAGACGCCCGACGCCGTCGACAAGATTGGCGAGATCGCCGCAGCCGCAGACTTCATATCCATCGGTACAAACGATCTGTTCGCAGCCGTGACCGGCCGGGACCGCGCGAGCTCGCTCTCGCTCGACGCGCGCGCCTTGCGCATGATCGAGCGCGTCATCGAAGTCACCCACGCCCATGGCCGGAAGGTGAGCGTGTGCGGCGAAATGGCGGGCGACCCCCGCGGCGCGCGCATCCTGGTAGGTTTGGGAGTGGACGCCATCAGTGTCACCACCGCGCGCTTCGCGAAGGTGAAGCTGTCCCTGCGCGAGGTCTCGATGGATCATTGCCGCGGCATTGCGCGAGAGGCACTTCTCCAGCCCGTGGCCGCGACCGCGTGAGACCGGGCCTTGCCTACTGAGGAATGGGGACGGCCGCGCGGACAACATGAGAGCGGCGATGGCTCGCCATTCCCGACGGATCGAGGCATATGTTCTCTGCACCTGCTCCTACGAGCCCTCGTCTCGCGAAGATCGACATGACCACGACCATCGGCTCCTGGGCCTGGTGCGAGCAAACGAAAGGCCGGCTCGCGTGGACCGACAAGCTTCGACTCGTCGGGAACGCCGTGACCTCGATGGTGCGACTGTCTCCGAACATGGCGCGTTCGCGCCTGTTCGGTTGGCACCGAGCCCGGAGCCCGCTCGACCTCGCTGCGCTCCACGCTCCGACCGGCGACGCGGCGCGCTCCGCCTTCGAGAGCTGCCGGCAACTTTCGCCGCCCTTCATGGTCCATCACTGCGAGCGCACGTATTGGTTCTCGCGCCTCCTCGGGATTCGCTGGGGTCTCGCGTTCGATGACGAGGCGCTCTACGTCTCCGCCATGCTCCACGACATTGCCATCATGGATCGCTTCGCGGGGCGCGAGGCCGACGACCACTGCTTCACCATCCCCTCGGCGCGGCTCGCTCGCTCGATCGCCGCATCAGCGGGGTGGTCTGACACGCGGCAGTCGAAGGTGATGGAGGCGATCACGTTGAACCCGAATCCACATGTGCCTCCGAAGGACGGCGTCGAAGCGCACCTCTTGAACGCCGGGGTCATGGTCGACGCAGCAGGCCTACGGATGTGGGAGCTGCATCCCGAGGACGTTCGGACCGTCGTCACCAACGCGCCGCGCGAGCACTTCAAGACGGACATCGTCCGGTACATCCATCGCGAGGCGGACGCGCACCCCGGGTGCCGCTTTCACTTCTCGAGGCGATGGTTCCAGCTTCACCGCCTCGCGGCCCTCGCGCCTTTCGCGGAGTGAGCTTCCGGTCGACGGCGATGACCTTGGGGTCGAGCAGGCCGAGCAAGTGATGCATCGAGCGCACACGACCAATCTTCGTCCCGACGGCTTCTGAATAGCCGGCGAAGTCGCGGGCGAAGGCTGCTGCGTCACGGAAGAGATACGTTCGCGTCGCCGCCGACCACCTGGGGAGCCCTGCAGTTCGCCCACTTGGGGGAAGGCGGTCTCCCCGGCACGGCCGTCTCCCGGAAGCTACCTTACCGGACGAGTAGCGCCGGCGCAGAGCTTCCTCGTGCGCCGCGTCCACTGGTCAGCAACAACGGAGAGGGACGTGCCGGTCGACCGGATCGTCACCGATACGCGTGCCTTTGTTTCTGAGCGCTGATTTCGTCTGCCGGCTTGATCGGAACGAGCGGCTCGGGCCACCAGAGAGGGGATGAGCGTGCCTGTTTTGCTCCGGAGCGCCACGCCCCTCGGAGGAACGTCGATGCAGATCATGGAGAGCTCGGTGGTGAGGTCCCTGCAGATGCTGGCCGCTCTCGAGGAGCAGCGGGTCGAAGACGAGCGCGCGCAGCTCGCAGAGGACGCGCGGGCGCGGGCGCGGCTGCGGGAGGAGCGCGCGCAGGCGGAGCAGGCGCAGCGTCGCCGTGAGGAGCTCGAGCTGGTGGCCGCCAGAGCCGCAGCGCTCGAGCGGGCTCGCCTGGAGCACCAGGCGGCGCGCGAACGCGAGCTCGAGACGCAGCGCGCAGCAGAGGAGCACCTGCGCGAAGCCGATCGTTTGCTCGCGAGCCGCGAGACGAGCTCGCGGCTCGCCCTTCTTGTGCGGCTCGCGCACGGCGTCGCCACGGTCTCGCTGGCGCTGGCCCTCGGCGTCTTCCTCCAAGATCTGCGCAACGCACATCGCGCGCAGATCGTCGCCTCCCGCGACGTCGCCGAGGCGAACCGCACCTTGAGCGCCACGCGCGCCGAGAATGCCGAGCTCACGCGCCAGAACGGCGTGGCCCTCGACACCGCGCGCAATGCCGCGCGCTCCTTGTCGATCGTCGCGCCGCCCCGTGCTCCGGATCCCGTGTCGCCGCCGCCGGTGGTGGTCCGCCACCCGAACGCGCCCGTTGCACCGATCGCACCCGCTCCGTTGAACAAGGGCTGCGACCGCCACGATCCGCTCTGCGGCGATCTGTAGCCCTGCGTCGCTGGCTACCTCGCTTGATGGCCCGCGTCTCCCAGGCGAGCTGCGGCTCGCCGAGCCATGACGCTCCGCAGACGATGCAGTACGACGGACTCGCCTGGTTTCACGCCGAGCGATGGTCGGTGGCGACAACGCCGCATCACGGCCCAGTTCGGTGCTTCTCGCTCGCTTGCTTTCTCGGTAGCCTGCTTCAATGGGAACTCGTGCGTTGCTTGCGGCTGTGGCGGCGTCTCTCCTCGTCGTTGCGTGCGGAGGCGACGACGGCGTGGGCCTGCTCGACGACGGCGACGGTGCGACGGACGCGGCCAGTGACACGGACGCCGCGGCGGCCGCAGGCGACGCAACGGTCGGCCCGGACGCGGCGAACGCCGACGCGGGCACCGAGGGCGAGGTCGAGGCAGGGTCGGACGCCGAGGCACAAGACGGCGACGTCGACGCGGAGATGGATGCATCGGACGCCGACGCCGACATGGATGCCCAGAGCGACGCGTCCGACGCCGAAGCCCCCGACGCATCCGACGGCGGCGATCGCTGCACCGGCGTCGTCTGCGCGGCGAGCGATCAGTGCCACGCCGCCGGCACGTGCGACCCGGCGTCCGGCACGTGCACCAACCCGCGGCTCGCCGACGGTACCACCTGCAACGACGGCAACGCGTGCACGCAGATGGACGCGTGCCTGATCGGGGTGTGCATGGGCATGAGCGCGACCACCTGCAGGGCGCTCGACCAGTGCCACGGCGCCGGGACGTGCAACCCTGCGACCGGGGCCTGCTCGAACCCGCCGCTGACCGACAACACGGGGTGTAACGACGGCAACGCTTGCACGCAGACCGACACCTGCCAGGGCGGCGCGTGCACCGGCTCTAACCCGGTGCAGTGTACGGCGGTCGATCAGTGCCACGCCGTCGGCGTCTGCAACGCGGGGACGGGCCAGTGCTCGAACCCGGATCAGAACGACGGCACGGCGTGCAACGACGGCAAGGCCTGCACCAGCAGCGACGTGTGCACGGGCGGGACCTGCGGTGGCACGAGCTACACGTGCAATCCGGGCGTCTGCCAGGTGACCTCGACCTGCGACGGCAGAGGCGGCTGCGCCGTCGTGGCCGCGACGGTCGGCACCTCGTGCCCGGACGACGGCAACCCGTGCACGACGGACATCTGCGACGGCGCGAGCACCTGCACGCATCCGAACGTATCCAAGGGGACGTCGTGCGGCGCCGGGCTCGTGTGCGGCTCCGGCAACTGCGTCTCGGACTGCTTCATCGGCGGCGCGCTCATCCCCTCCGGCACCGCGAACGCGACCAACACCTGCCAGGTGTGCACGCCGACCAGCAACACCACCGACTGGACCAACGTGGGCGACGGTACCGCCTGCAACGACGGCGACCCCAACACGGCCCCGGACACATGCACCGGGGGCGTCTGCTCCGGGCTCGCGCTCCCCACCGTGGTCATCACGTCGCCCCAGGACGGCGCCATGCCGATCGCGGGGACGACGCTCAGCGTCACCTTCTCCACCGCCATGGACCCGACGACGCTTACCGCCCAGACCTCGGCCGGGACCTGCTCCGGATCGGTCCAGCTCGCGCGCGACGACGGCTCCTGCATCTCGTTCGCCTCGGCGCAGCCGGTGATGTCGGCCGGCAGCACGGTGGCCACGTTCACCGCGGCGCCGGGCCTCCTGGTCAACCGCACCTACAAGATGCTCGTCGCGGCCTCCGCCAGGAGTGCGGCCGGCGTCGCGATGGCGGCCGACTACAGCATGACGACGGGCTTCAAGACGGTCACGCCCACCGCCCCCGTCGTCCAGAACGAGTCGGGCAGCACCCTCGAGGCCAGCTACTGCGACATGCAGTTCCCCACCTCGTACAGCGGCAACGTCAACGACACCGTCACGATGTACGGGCAGATCTACGAGGTCTACAACGGTAACCAGATCACCGGCACCGGCACCCCCAGCGCGATGATCACCGCCCAGTTTGGCTACGCGCCGGCCAACGCCAACGGCTCAGTGCTCTCGAACCCGGAGTACCAGGCGGCCTGGACGTGGGCGGACGCGAGCTACAACGCTCAGCACTACATCGACACTCACGACAGCAACGACGAGTACCTGTACACGGTGACGCTGCCGCCGACCGGTCACTACACGTACACCTATCGCTTCAGCCTCGATGGCGGCGCGAGCTGGACCTACTGCGACGTCGGTGGCGCCGGCACGAGCGGGGGGCTCCGGCCGTTCGATTTCGGCCTGCTCTCGACCCTCCAAGTCAACTGAGAATCCGCGCCTCGACGGTCACTCAGCAGGGGACCGTGAGCCGAGCCCGCGAGGGCCGGAGCTCCGGGTGACGGCTGGTCACATGGACTTGAGCACCAGACCCGACGCGACGTGCTGGATGCCAATCGTCTTAATCGTGGAGGAAAGCCCCGCGTCGGGATCTGTTTCCCACTGCGAGCCGTCCGTCGTCCACTGCAGGCCCAAGTCGTAGAAGCGTGACTTCGCGTAGAACAGCGGCAAGTAGGTCCTCGCCTTGGTACGTGCCCACGTCGCTCCGTTGTCCGTGCTCAGGGCGCAGAAGGATCCGCACACGTAGTATTGCCCATTGCCGGAGGCGACGCTGACCAGGTTTCCGAGGCAACGCTCGGGACTCCCCGTCCATGTGCTCGGGTTCGTGCACGATGGGTCGTCGGTCGTGAGCGTCGTCCACGTGCTGCCGTCGGTGCTGGTGGCGCGCTTGCCCTTGAGGCCGACGGCGAAGAATCGCGTTCCATCGAACACGACGTCGGCAAAGTCAGCGTTCGTGATCACGCCGTACCAACTCACTCCATCGTCGGTCGCCTTGACGAAGGGAGTATCGACACCGGCAATGCGTTGCGTACCCACGGCCACGAAATGGCCGTTCCCGTACACGAGGTTGTGAAATCCCCAATATCCCGTCCCGCCCCCATCGACGGTGAACGTGCTCTCGGTCCAGGTGTACCCATCTTTCGAGACGAACGCGTTGTCGTCACCCAGCACCAGGAACATACCGCTTCCGAATGCCGCGGAGCTGACGTGGCCGCCGTGGCCCCACTCTTGAGGAGCTGGTGCGGGCGCCTTGGTCCATGTCACCCCAGCATCGGCGCTGGTGAAAATACCAAAGTCGGAGGACACCACCACCAGCCCGAGACCGAACGCCACGCCGAACGCGCCGTCATCGAAGCCCGAGCAATCGGTGACGCTGGGGTCCGAAGGATCGGGAAAGGCGCACTGGAGGCCGTCGAACAGTGGAGAGCAAGTCTTTGGATCCTTGTGCGTGCAGTCGTAGACGCCCCCGTCGGGAAAGTTGGACGTCCAGCAGTTGACCGACGCGTCGCCGGGGTTGGCGAGACAGTTGGTGGTGTCGATATGCGGGTTGGACCACGACTCCAGATCACCGGAAGTGATGCGTAGCGACCGGTTGCCGCTCGCGACATAGAGCAACTGTCCGCACTGGGCAGCAATCTGAGGGTCGCTGAGGTCCACCGGAGGCTTGGTTGGGCACGGGCCGGGTGCTTGGTCGGTGGACGCGTCCATCACCTCGGTGATGCCGCTGTCGACCGCGGCACCATCAGGCGCGAAGGTGTCGCCCGTCGTGGCATCCTCTGCGCCCGCTGCGTCTGTGCCGTCGCTGCTGCTGCCGCACGCCGCCAAAATCGACGTTGTGCCCAGGGCTACCATGGTGACTACGAGTAGACGTGACCTTGTGCGCCGCATTTGCGTCGTTCTTTTCTT
>JAMFST010000621.1 GCA_026225435.1 Labilithrix luteola | reverse complement strand
GGGCGCGCAGTGGTTCGGCCTGGTATCGCTCCCCTGGATGGCGCGCTCGCGCGGCATGGCGCGGGCGGTGAACGAGCAGATCGACGCGCTCGACGAGGCCATCGCCCGCCGTCCGGGCAGCCTGCGCCTGGTGCGCACCGCCGACGAGCTGGTCGCCGCCGAGAAGGCGGGAGCCGTCGCCGCGCTCCTTGGAATCGAGGGGGCGCACGCGCTCGAAGGCGATCTGTCGCGCCTGCGCGCCTTCGCCGCGCGCGGCGTGCGTTACCTCGGCCTGCTCCACTTCAGCGCCAACGAGGCGGGCGCTCCGGCGTACGGGCGTGGGCGCAGCGAGCGCGGTCTGACGCCGTGGGGCTTCGACCTGGTGCAGCTGTGCGAGGAGCTCGGCGTCCTCGTCGACCTCGCCCACGTCAACCGCCGCGGCTTCCTCGACGCCTGTCAGGTGGCGACCCGCCCGCCGCTGGTCAGCCACACCGGCGTCCTCGGCGCTTTCCAGCACTGGCGCAACGTCGACGACGACCAGCTGCGCGCGGTCGCCGATCGCGGCGGCGTCGTCGGCGTCATCTTCTGCCCGCGCTTCCTCGGAGGCGATGGGCTCGAGCCGGTGGTGCGTCACCTCAAGCACGTGGTCTCGGTCGTCGGCGAGGACGCCCCCGCGCTCGGCAGCGACTGGGACGGCTTCATCGTCCCGACCTCGCCTCTGTCGGATCCGCGCGGCCTGCCGCTGCTGGTCGACGCGCTGCTGGCCGCCGACGTCCCCGCCCGGGTGGTGGCGAAGATCGTCCGGGGGAACGCGCTGCGCCTCCTCGGGAGCTGAGCCTCGCGCTCGAGGGCTCAGGAGACCTCGACGTCGTCCACCTCGAGCCCGCGTGCCTCGAGGCGCGCGCGGATGTCGCGCTGCCAGCTGGCGGTGTCGGTGCCGGCGGGGGCGTCGAGCTGCACGCTGACCCGGCTCCCGTTGGCCTGCACCAGCAGCGTCCCGCCGGCGAGCGCTCCCGAGCCGAGCTCGAGCCGGACCGCGCCGCGGGTGCCGTCGCCGGACCAGGCGACCTTCTTCACCAGCTGCGGCATGAGCTCCTGCAGCGAGCTGCGCGCCGTGCGCTCCGGTGCCTCGGCGGCGTCCACCGCGCTCGCTTTCGCGGCCCCCTCGGCGGGCGCCATCGCCGTCGGACCGATCATCTGCTGGCAGTGCCGCGCCCACGAGGAGAGCGAGTCGTCGGCCACGGGGCCGGCTCCACGATCGCCGTGCGCGACGTGTCCGCTGCCACCGCCGAGCGCATCGGGCCCGTTCGGATCTTCGTCGGCGTCGAGCCCATCGGCCCGCGCCTCCGCCGATCCGTCGAGCGATCCATCGGCGGCGCCGGCCGCTGCCTCCCGAGCGCTCGCTCGCGCTTGCGCCTGCGCGAGGCCGGCCCGCCCGAGCCCGAGCCCACCCGCTCCGCCGCCGAGCAGCGCGGCGAGACCGCCTTCATCGCCGCCACCAAGCCCCGGAGCCCCCACGGCGAGCTGCGCCTGGCCAGGTCCGCCCGGTGCACCTTCCCGTCCCGCCAGCAGCGCCGCGAACGAGGAGGCCCCCCCCGAGGCCTCCTCGTTCGCCCGGTTCCCGCTTCCGCTGCTCCCGCTGCTCCCGGCGCGCGCCGAACGGCTCGCGCTTGCGGCATTCGCGCTGGGGTCCGAACCCGGACCCGTCCCCCTTGCTGCGCCTGCCGGGCTCACCATGCCGACCCCATCGTCCGCCGCGGAGAAAAGGTTGCTCCGATTCATCGTCGTTGAGGACTGACGCTCAAACCGGTAGCGTGTCGGGCGGGGTGGTTTCCCAGGGTCCACTTTCAGCTGTCGTCTTGGCGCTGGTCATCACGTTCGTCGGTTCGCTCTTCGCGGCCGGTGACGCTGCTCTGGCTGCCATGCCCGAGGCACGCCTGCGGAGCCTGGTCGAGCCGGCCTCCCCCTCGTCGAATCGCGCTCTGTTCGCGCGTTTCGTCGACAACCGGCTGACCGTCCTGTCGAGCTGGCTGGTCGGTCGCGTGATCGCCATCGGCAGCTCCAGCGCCCTCATCGCCGAGGCCGCGCTGGCCTACGTCTCGCCCCCGGTCGCGGTCCTCATCGCCGTCCTCGGCGCGGTCATCACCTACGGCCTCTTCACCGAGACGCTCTCGGTGGTCGCCCGCCGTCGCCCCGAGCGCGCGTCGATCCTGGCGCTCCGTCTCCTCCGTCCGCTCGAGCTGCTGGTCTCGCCGCTCGCCTTCCCGCTCGCCGCCATCGGCCGCCTGGTCGATCGCCGCCTGCCGGGCGAGGCGCACGAGGAGGCCCGCTTCACCGAGAGCGAGGTCGAGTGGGTGGTGAGCGAAGGCGAGAAGGCGGGCTCCCTGGACGGCGAGCCGGCGGAGATGATCCGCAACGTGCTCGAGTTCAAGGAGCTGACCGCCAAGGAGGTCATGGTCCCGCGCCGGCACATCGCCGCCTTCGTGGTGACCACCCCGCTGAACGAGGTCGTCGACCACGTCGTCAAGGACGGCCACTCCCGCTACCCGGTCTACCGGGAGTCGCTCGACAACATCGTTGGGCTTTTGTACGTGAAGGATCTCTTCGAGGTCCTCAAGGACAACCGGGTCGGCGAGACGACGCTGCAGGATCTCGTGCGCCGCCCGATCCTCTTCGTCATCGAGGCGCAGCCGGTGGCCGACGTGCTGCGCGAGATGCGCGCGCGGCGGCTGCACCTGGCCCTGGTGACCGACGAGTTCGGCGGGACGAGCGGCATCGTCACCCTCGAGGACGTGCTCGAGGAGATCGTCGGCGAGATCCAGGACGAGTACGACGTCGAGGCCGGCGACAAGGTGCAGGACCTGGGCGACGGCCGGGTGATGGTCGACGCCAGCCTGGCGGTGACCGATCTCGAGCAGCACCTCGGCAAGGAGCTACCCAAGAACGACGCCTTCGAGTCGGTCGGCGGCCTGGTCATGCACCGCGCCGGACGCGTCCCCGAGGTCGGGACCAAGCTGACCCTCGACCACTACGACATGTTCGTGCGCGAGGCCGACGCCAAGCACGTAATCAAGGTGGAGCTGGTGCCGATCCCGCCCTCGGACAAGCCGCCGACGATTCCCGCCGACGAACCCAGCGAACCCTGACGACGAGCCTCCGCGAGGAGGACGACGTCAGGGCGGCGTTACCGCAGCTCCGCCAGTCTCAGTCAGCTCAGTCAGCGGCCTTCTTCAGCGCGTCCGAGAGCAGATCGGCGCGCTCGAGGAGGCCCGACTTGGTCTCCTGCACCATCTGCTGGTCACCCGACGGCTTGGCGTCGCCGTTGATCTCGTCGAGGGCGGTGCCGAGCTGCACGGCGAGCTTGGCTGCCTTGCCGCTGCTCTCCGACGGGCACAGCTTGTCGAAGGTGCGCGAGACGACCGGGATGGCCGCCGGCTTGGCCGAGATGTCGCCCGACTTGTAGCGATCGAGCTTGGAGTTGCCGTTGCCCAGCGGATCGGCGAACGCGAAGCTGTCGGGCAGGTTCACGTTCTCCGCGTTGAGGGTGATCGGCGTGCTCAGCGGCGCCAGGAGCGCCTGCGGGCCGCTCTGGTCGCGCGTGATGACGACGATCTGGCTCAGGGTCGCCTGGTTGGCCGGCGCGTTCAGCTGGTCGGTGAGCGGCTTCTGCAGCACGTTGAGCAGGCCGATGATCGCCGTCTTGTGCTCGTTGAGCGCGGTGACGTCGGTGATGAAGGTGGTCAGATCCTTCACCGTCTCCGGCTTCACGCCGCTGAAGCGACGGCCGGCGAGCTTGTCGCCGCCGAAGTCGACGTTGATGGCGCCGAGGTCGCGGGCCAGCGAGTCGGGGAACTTGTGGTCCTTGAGCAGCGAGGCGCGACCGGCCTCCAGCTTGTCGGAGATCGCCTTCATCGCGACCTTGGTGTCGGCCACGTCCTTGGACAGGCCGCGGGCGCTCTCGCGGCTGGAGTCGCGCGCTTCTCCGCGGACCGAGGCGCCACCGGCGACCCAGCCGATGCCGAGGGTGACGAGCGCCGCGACGCCGCCGATGATGATCCCCTGCCGCATCCCACCCTTGCGGGCCTCGACGACGGTGGACTCGTCCATCTCGATCCGCTGCGGGCGGGCGACCGCGGGCGCCGCCACGGACGGGCGGTACACGTTCGCCACCGCGGACAGCGGGTTGGACGGGTCGAGCTCCGGAGTCGACGCCGGAGCCGCGAACGGCGGCGGCGGCCCGACCAGCAGACCGGGCGGGGAAGAGATGGGCGGCGGCAGGCCTCCGGCGGTGGTCGGCGGCGGAACGACTCCCCCTCCGGACGACGGCGGGTTGTTCGCGGCGCCGCGATTGAGCCGCGCCTTCAGATCGATCTTCGGCTTTTTCTCGTCGGCCACTGGCTGGTCCTCGCTCTCGCGCTCGGCAAACGTTAGGTTTTTCCGAAGCTCTTCGTCAACGTTTGCGCGGGGCGCGATACGCTTCTCCCCGTGACTCACGTTCGCGCTCGGGCACTTGCAGCGCTCGCGCTGGTCCCGCTGGTGGCCACGCTCGGG
>JAMFST010000620.1 GCA_026225435.1 Labilithrix luteola | reverse complement strand
CCCTCCGTGATCCCGCCGGCCTTGTCGGCGGTGACGTAGCCGCGGGGGCAGCGCTCGGCGGCTTCTTGCCAGCAGTTGTCTTCGCCGTGCGAGCAGGTGACGGCGAGCCACTGGCGCCCATCGGGCCCGCTCATGGGCCGGCTGTCGCGGTACGAGCAGGCGACCGATCCGATGGAGACGACGGCGAAGAGGAGAGCGGCGACGTTGCGGAGCGTGAACATGAGAGGAAGGTTCCTTTCGCGAGATGCGAGGTGATTCCTCTCGATTGCATCGGGCGGACCAGCGGGCGGCGAACACCGCGAGATCGACGTCGATCGAGCACTGCGACAGCACGTCACCCCGCGCCCTCGATGTGCCCACCCCGTGGGCGGACTGCGGGGCACACCGTCTCGCGACGCTCGGCGAGGAGCCGTGTCGCCTCTCCGACAGCATCACCGCGGCTTCACGCACCGCCTGTGAACATTGGTTACGGCAACAGCTCGATGACCCGGGCGGTGCGCTCCGTCACCGACTCCAGCTCCAGCGGCGTCGTCACCTGGTAGCGCGCCAGCTCGCGCACCCGGCGCGGCACGTGGAGCCGCCCGGGATCGCCGCTGAGCACACGCACACCGGCGGCCGCGATGACGCGGAACCAGTCGCGGAAGCGCGCCGAAGGCTCCGGCTCGTACCAGACGTCGCCGGCGACGAGCACGTCCACCTCCGCGGGGCTCAGCGCCTGGCCGACGAGATCCACCGTCGCGGTCGTCAGATGAACCTCGTTGGCCGCCGCGTTCAGCCGGGTCGCGACCGCCGCCAGCGGATCGATGTCGACCGCGCGCACGATCGCGCCCGCGCGCGCCGCGGCGATGCCCACCAGCCCGCCGCCACACGCGAAGTCGATCACCCGCTTGCCGCGTACCGCCTCCGGATGATCGAGGAGGTACCGCGCCAGCGCCTGCCCGCCGGCCCAGGGCACGCTCCAGAAGGGCACGTCCGAGTCGTGGTCCTCGAGCCACTGCGCCGTCGCGAACCACAGCGGCGTCACCGCGCTGGCCGTGTACACCGACAGCTCCGGCACCAGCGGAACGGGCGCGAGCCGCGTCTGCTCGCGGACGAAGGCCTCGCGCTCGGCGTCGGTACGCAGCGTCACGGAACGCACCCGAGCGCCGACGCGGAGGGGTCGCGCGTCGCGCGCAGCCCCACCCAGGCGACCAGCGGGAGGATCGCCAGCGTCACCGCGCTCTGACCGTCGAAGTGCCCGACCCGCGCCGCCGCGAGCAGGTCCACGCCGTGCCCGTACCCCTGCTGCGCGACCAGCACCGCCGCCGGCACCACCAGCCAGCGCGGCGGCCGCAGCATCGCCCAGCCGAAGAAGAGGTTCACCGCGACGAAGGTCGCATGGCGCCAGGGAGGCGACGGACTGCCCAGGTCCGGACGAACGAGCGATGCGAGGTGAAAGACCGCGCCGGCGACGAACCCCAGCGCGAGGACCACGCGGAGCCCGCGCAGCCACCCGCCGATCAAAAGGACGCGCTCCCCACGGGGACATCCTAGTCAGGATGGTGGGCCAGCGCTCCTGATAGCGCGGGTTACGTTGCGTCTTGCGAGAGAAGCGGCGCAGAGCCGCAGCAGGAGGCTGGCCCATGGAAAAGGTACGATTCGTCGGTCTGGACGTCCACAAGGACACGATTGCGATTGCGGTGGCGGATGCTGACGGCTCGCCGCCCGAGACTGTGGCGACGGTGCCCAACCAGCTCGCCGCAGTGCTGTCGGCGCTGAGGTGTCTCGCTCGAGGCGCCAAGATTCGCTGCTGCTACGAGGCGGGGCCAACGGGCTTCACGTTGGCTCGCGCGCTCCTGGAGAAGCAGATCGACTGCATGGTCGTGGCGCCGTCGCTCGTGCCAAAGCAGGCCGGGGACAAGGTCAAGACGGACGCGCGTGATGCCAAGAAGCTCGCTCGCTTCCTTCGCTCCGGAGATCTCACCGCAGTGCACATTCCGGATGCCGCGACCGAGGCGATGCGAGATCTGGAGCGGGCGCGCCAAGATGCGCGCGCCGCGGAGCGCACGGCACGTCATCAGCTTTCGAAGTTTCTCCTGAGGCATGGGCGGCACTACGACAAGAAGACGTGGACCGAGGACCACCTGACGTGGATCCGCACGCAGAAGTTCGAGTTCGAAGCGCACAACCGCGTGCTCGTCGATTACGTCCACGCGGTGGACGCCGCGGCCGCGCGCGTAGCGCAGCTCTCGAAGGACATCGGTGAGCTGGTCGAGTCCTGGTCGCTCAAGCCGCTCGTTCAGGCATTTCAAGCGCTGAAAGGAGTGCGTCTTCTCTCGGCGGTCACGCTCGCCGCGGAGATCGGCGACTTCGCTCGCTTCTCTCGCCCCTCGCAGCTCATGGCCTACCTCGGTCTGGTTCCATCCGAGCACTCCAGCGGCTCCAGCGTGCGACGCGGCGCGATCACGCGGACCGGCAACAAGCACGCGCGCACCGCTCTGGTCGAGTCGTCGTGGTCGTATCGCTTTCGACCTGCCAACAGTCCCGCGCTGCGGCGACGGAGCCTCGGCGTCTCCGCGGAGGTCCGCGCGATCGCGTGGAAGGCGCAGCATCGCCTGCACGACAAGTACGTGCGTCTCTCGGGGCGAGGGAAAAATCGACAACGCATCGTCGTCGCCGTTGCTCGCGAGCTCGTAGGATTTCTGTGGGACATCGCGCGGCAACCCGCGCTTATCGCCGCCTGACATTCACCCATTTCTTCATTTAAAGGACGGCGAAGCCAACGAGCGACACGGACACGGAAAGGGAATCCTCGGTCCGCTCTATGGGACGCGCCTCACGGCACGACTCCCGCAACTAGTGCGAGGCAGCCCCCGACGAATCAGGTCATGCGGTACCCAACCCGCGAATATCAGACTGATCAGCCGTCGCAGTTCGTCCGCCTCGCTCGTTGACTTCGCCGCCCTGAAAGCGACACCAACAGAACAAATCCGACCCAAACGACGCAGCGAGCCTTGACCAGGCCCACCATATCAGAGCGAAGTTCTCTGGCGTTGAACGCCGGAGAACGCAGCGACCCACGAGAAAGTTAGCGCAGGATTCTCGCTGGCGCGTTCAGCGCCTGCGGGAATTGCGCTAGAGGCACGGCAGCGGTGTCAGAAGTGGATCACTCCATCGGGCGTGATCGCTCCTGCAGGTTGAATCCCCGGCGTCGTCTCGCACGAAAGCAAAAACGCCGGCGCGATCTCTCGCACCGGCGTCTCGCCAGCTTCAGGGAAGGTCGCCCGCTTCTCAGCGCGCGCCCTTCACCTTGGCCTTCTTGTCGCCCGAGTGACCGTGGAAGGTACGGGTCGGCGCGAACTCGCCGAGCTTGTGACCGACCATGTTCTCGGTGACGAACACCGGGACGAACTTGCGACCGTTGTGCACGGCGAAGGTCAGCCCGATGGCGTCCGGGGTGATGGTGCTGCGGCGGGACCAGGTCTTGATGACCTTCTTGCTCTGGGCCGCACCGGCAGCGGCGATCTTCTCGGCCAGGTGGCCGTCGATGAACGGTCCCTTTTTAATTGAACGCGGCATCGATCAACCCTTCTGTCCACGGCGCTTGATGATCATGGCATCCGTGCGCTTGTTGTTACGCGTCTTGAGACCCTTGGCCAGCTGACCCCAGGGGGAGCAGGGGTGACGCCCACCGCTCGTACGACCTTCACCACCGCCCATCGGGTGATCGACGGGGTTCATGGTGACGCCGCGGTTGTGCGGACGACGACCGAGCCAGCGAGCGCGACCCGCCTTGCCGAGCGACACGTTGATGTGGTCGAGGTTCGAGACCTGACCGATCGTCGCGTGGCAATCGAGGTGAATCATGCGGACTTCGCCCGACGGCAGACGGACCTGGGCGTAGTCGCCCTCCTTCGCCATCAGCGAAGCGCCCGAGCCGGCAGAGCGAACGAGCTGACCGCCCTTGCCCTTCTTCATCTCGATGTTGTGCACCGTCGTCCCGAGCGGGATGTGACGGAGGGTCATCGCGTTGCCCGGCTTGATGTCGGCGTTACGGCTGGAGACGATCTGGTCGCCCGCCGAGAGGCCGTCCGGCGCGAGGATGTAGCGCTTCTCGCCGTCCAGGTAGTGGAGGAGCGCGATGCGCGCGGTGCGGTTGGGATCGTACTCGATGGTCGCGACCTTGGCGGGCACGCCGATCTTGTCACGACGCCAGTCGATGACGCGGTAACGCTGCTTGTGTCCCCCGCCACGGAAGCGGCTGGTGATGCGGCCGTAGTGGTTACGACCACCGGTGTTCGACTGGTGCTCGAGGAGCGACTTCTCGGGCGTGACGCCCTTGGTCAGGTCCTTGTTGTCACTGGCCGTGTAGAAGCGGCGTCCCGGCGACGTCGGCTTGAAAGTCTTGATCGCCATCTCAGCTCTCCGCTTCCGCGCCGGTGGAGCCAGCCGCGGTCGTGTCGCCGTCCGCGAAGAAGTCGATGCTCTGACCCTCCTTCAGGGTGACGATCGCCTTCTTCCAGTTCTGCATCTTGGCGTAACCCTTACCCATGCGGCGGTCCTTGCCGCGCATGACCAGGGTGTTGACGCCGACGACGCCGACGTTGAAGAGCGCCTGGATCGCGCTCTTGATCTGGACCTTGTTGGCCGCACGCGCGACCTCGAAGACGACCTGGTTCTGCTCGCGCAGGAGGTTGGCCTTCTCGGTGAGCGCGATGGGGCGCTTGATGATCTCTTCCGGCTTGAGCGAGCTCATTCCGCAGCCTCGTCCTTCGTCGCAGCAGTCTTGTTCTTGGCGCGCAGGCAGCGAGCCTCGACCGCCTTCACGGCCTCCTTGGAGAGAACCAAGGTGTCGTGACGGAGGAGGTCGTACACGTTGAGCCCCTCCGGCGGGAGGAACTGGTGATCCTTCGAGTTGCGGATCGAGAGGCGCAGGTTCTCGTTCGAGGTCGCGTCGACCACGAGCGCCTTCTTGTGCGCCTTCTTGTCGCCTTCGGCGGCCTTGACGGCGCCGAGGGTCCCGAGAGCGGAGACGAGGCCCTTGGTCTTGATCTCGGCGAGCTCGAAGCGGTCGACGATGACCAGGCGCCCCTCCTTGGCGAACTTGCTGAGAGCGGACGTCAGGGCGCCGGCGCGGACCTGGAGCGGCGGCCGGTAGGACCAGTCACGCGGCACCGGCGGGTGCGCCTTGCCACCGCCGACGTAGATCGGAGCGCGAACGGAACCGTGGCGAGCGCCGCCGGTGCCCTTCTGCTTGATCAGCTTCTTGGTGGAGCCAAAGACGGCCGAGCGGTTCTTCGCCGCGGCGGTGCCCTGACGACGCGAGGCGAGCTGCGCCTTCACGACCTCGTAGAAGAGGTGCTCCTTCACTTCCGCGGCGAAGACTTCGTCCGCGAGGTCGACGGAGCCGACCTTCTCGCGCTTCATGTTGAAAACGTCGATGGTTGCCATGTCGACCTCTCAGCTCTTGATTTCGACGTCCACGCCGGCGCTCAGATCGAGCTTCATCAGCGCGTCGAGGGTCTGCTGGGTCGGTTCGAGGATGTCGAGGATCCGCTTGTGGGTGCGGATCTCGAACTGCTCACGCGACTTCTTGTCGACGTGCGGTCCACGGAGGACGGTGTAGCGCGAGATGTGGGTCGGAAGCGGGATGGGACCCGCGACGCGAGCGCCGGTGCGCTTCGCCGTCTCGACGATGTCGGTGGCCGACTTGTCGAGCAGCTGGTGGTCGAACGCCTTGAGGCGGATACGGATCTTGGTGGTTGCGGCGGCCATGAATGTGCCTTTCGATTACTCGAGGATCTTGGTGACGACGCCGGCGCCGACCGTACGGCCGCCTTCGCGGATCGCGAAGCGCATCTGCTCCTCGAGACCGACCGGGGTGATGAGCGAGAT
>JAMFST010000619.1 GCA_026225435.1 Labilithrix luteola | reverse complement strand
GACCGCCGCAATTGCGTGTGAGAGTATACGCCCAGGTAAAAACCCCCATGAAACTCGTCACCTTCCTGCGCCACGGGCGCATGCACACCGGCCTGTGGCTCGGCGATTCTGCGCTGGATCTGCGGCGCGCGCGCCTGGATCAGCGTCTACCGCGGCGGACCGCTGCCGCAGATCACCGCCTACGACCGCCCCGTCGTCTTCGCCGACGTGGTGGCGAGCGCGCGCGAGGCCGCGGAGCTTGCCCGCCTGCGTCATCCGCGCGATCTCGACCTGCGCGAGGCGTGCGCGGCGCTCGCGCTGCTCGATCCGGCCGACCTCACCGTCGAGCCGGCGACGCTCACTGCGCAAGAGGTCCGCCTCGATCTCGAGGACGACGCGGCGCTGTCGCTCGGCTGCGAGTTCGCGCTCCGTCCCGGACGCGAGGCGCCGGCCGGCGAGGTCGAGCGGGCCGATCTGCACGCGCTCCTCTTTCGCGGCAAGCTCCGCGCCTCGGCGCGCGGCCGCACGGTGACGCTCGGCGTCGCCCACCCGTTCCTCTTCGCCGAGCGCTTCCTCGATCTCGCCGCGCGCGCCCTCGAGACGGCCGAGCGCGAGGAGGAGGTGAACCTGCGCTTCGAAGGGGGCGGCGTCGTGATGGGCATCCGCTCGAGCGGCGTGACCGGCGGCATCGTGGCGCTCAGCTTCGGCGAGCCCGGCGCCCCCGGCAGCTGCACCTTCCCTTCCCTCGCCGCGCACGATCTCCTCGAGGCGGCGCTCACCTTCGGGCAGCGGCTGGTCCGCGCGCTCGTCCGCCGCGACCGCGCGCAAGCCTCCAACCTCCGCCTCGGCGCCTTCCGTCGCCGGCTGCGCGATCTGGTCAACGCGTTCCACGAGTCGCGCCTCGAGGACGTGAAGGTCAACCCGCGCCCCGAGGCGTACCGCCCGGGTCGCCAGGTCGACCCGACCGCGACGCCGCTCGCCTCGCGCCGCTCCGAGACGGCCGCCTCTCCGCTCCCGACGTCGGCTCCGGCTCGCCTGCGCTACTCCCCCCGCTGGCGCGCGCTCGTGCCCGGCATCGATCTGCGCGGCACCTTCCTCTTCGGCGACCGCATCCTCGTCGGCGCCGCCAGCGAATCGTTCTGCCTCGATCGCGCCACCGGCGACGTGCAGTGGCGGGTCGCCACCAGCCGCGCCACCAGCGTGCTCACTCCGGGAGGCGTCGCCCGTCTCCACGCCGACGGCCAGGTCCACCTGCACGACTTCGGCAACGGCGAGATCACCATGCGCGCCGAGGTCGGCCCGCGCATCGGCGCTCCGCCCGCGGGGGTCGTGGTCCACGGCGTCGGTCTCCCCCGCCTGCTCGTCGTCACCGAAGGCGAGCGCCACCTCGTCGCCCTCGATCTCGCGCACGGGCAGGCACGCTGGCGCGCGCCGTACACCGCCGCCTCGCGTCGCTCCACCGGCGGCGCGCCTCGCTCGCTCCGCCTGAAGCGCATGGGGCGCCTGCTCTTCGTCACCGCCGGCGACAGCGCGCTCACCGCCCTCGACGCCGTCCACGGCAACGTCGTCTGGCGCACCCGCGATCCGCTCCGCTTCCGCGGCCCGGTCACCCTCGGTCACGAGACGCTCTACGCCATCGCCGGCGGCGCCCGCGGTCGCGCCCGTCTGCACGCCGTCGACCCGTACTCCGGCGAGGTCCGCTGGACCTCCGAGATCCCCGCCGGCGCCGAGCACCGCGCGCTGGTCGACGGCCCGCCCATCCTCGCTGGCGACGTCGTCACCGTGGCGCTCCGCGATCGCCAGGGCTCCACCCTCGTCGCCTTCGACCGCCACAGCGGCGACCTCGCCTGGCGCTCGAGCGGTCCGCTCGCCCCCGCCAGCTCCTCCTGGCTCGGCATCGACGACCTCTTCATCGGCAACGCCGAGACCGGCGATCTCGTCGGCGTCGAGGCCGACAGCGGCAAGGTCCGCTACCGCCACGTGCTCGGCCGCTCGGTCGAAGGGGACGGCCCGCGTCGCCTCGAGCCGGTCCTCCGCTCCGGCGCGCTCTTCGTCCCGCACACCGACGTCCACGTCTTTCGCCCGCGCGATGGTGCGCCGCTCGGCACCGTGGCCCCCTGCGACGCCATCCCCGATCTGCTCCGCGTCGACGAGCGCTGCGACGTGTACATCGCCGAGGAGAGCGGCCACCTGGTCTCCTTCGGCGCCGGACCGCGCCTGTCCTTGGTCAGGTGAACGCCCCGCGGAAACGCGGCTGAAACCTCCGCCCGCACTGGATATTTCCAGGACGGGCACGGTGGGAGAACATGCGCTACGGTCCGCCCGAGCGCATGAGCACTACCCCCGCGACGACCCTCGAAGCCGACATCATTGCCGATCCCGGCACCGGAGCCAGCACCGGAAACGGGAGCAGCGCCGGGCGAGACGACAAGATGCCCGCGGGCATCCCCTTCATCATCGCCAATGAGTTCGCCGAGCGCTTTTGCTACTACGGCATCAACACCGTCCTGTCGGTGTACATGACGCAGTTCCTCCGCATGGGCGAGGCGAGCGCGACGACCTTCCACTCGCTCTTCAAGGCGGGCGCGTACTTCTTCCCTCTCGTCGGCGCGGTCGTCTCCGACGTGTTCTGGGGGAAGTTCCGCACCATCATCACCTTCTCGCTGGCCTACGCGCTCGGCTGTCTCATCCTCGCGCTCGTCCCCGGCGTGCCCGGCCTGGCGCTCGGCCTCTTCTTGTTCGCCTTCGGGACCGGCGGCATCAAGCCGTGCGTCTCGGCCAACGTCGGTGATCAGTTCACCGCCAAGAACCAGCACCTCATCGAGCGCGCCTTCAGCATCTTCTACCTGGCGATCAACGCCGGCTCGCTCATCTCCATCTATCTCTGCCCCGAGCTGCTGCAGAAGGGCGGCCGCCTTCTCGCGTTCGGTCTCCCCGCCTCGGCGATGCTCATCGCCACGGCCGCCTTCTGGCTCGGTCGCCGCAAGTTCACCGTCGTGCCGCCGGCCGGCAAGGCCTGGCTGCGCGACGCGCTGTCGGCCGAGGGGCGTGCGGTCATCGGCAGCCTCGTCGGCATCTACGCCTTCATCGCCTGCTTCTGGGCCTTGTGGGAGCAGTCCAACGGCCAGACCTGGACGCTGCAGGCCGAGTCGTCGCTCATGGACAAGAACCTCGGCTTCGGGTTCACCGTGCTGCCGGCGCAGATCCAGGTGGTGAACGGCATCTTCATCCTCACGCTCGTGCCGCTCTTCAGCTTCGGCGTCTACCCGCTGGCGGCGAAGTTCGTGAAGGTCACCTCGCTGCGCAAGATCGGCGCGGGCTTCTTCCTGACGGCCTCGTCGTTCCTCATCGTCTCGTGGATCGAGGCGCAGATCCAAGCGGGGCACCGGGTCAGCGCCTGGTGGCAGATCCTCGCCTACGGCGTGCTCTCCGCCTCCGAGGTGCTCGTCTCCATCACCGGTCTCGAGTTCAGCTACCGCCAGGCTCCGCTGCGCATGAAGAGCTTCATCACCGCGCTCTTCCTCCTCGCCGTCAGCGTGGGCAACGCCGCCACCGCCGCGGTGAACTACGCGATGATCAAGCCGATCCATCCCGAGTCGGCGCAGGTCGGCAGCCAGACCTGGATGACCTTCGACGACACCCACGACTACGTGACCGGCCAGAAGATCGACGTGGCGGGCGACACCGGTCTCACCGTCATCGGCGCCGACGGCAAGGCGGAGCCGCTCCAGGGGACCTTCCTCGTGGCGGAGAACGACGAGGCCGGGCACCGCCTGCGGCTCATCGACCGCATCGAGCGGCAGCCGGTGGTGAGCGCGGGGACCTTCCACGCCGATGCGGCGACGGTGACCACCTACCGCCTCGTCGGGCCGCAGTACTTCAACTTCTTCGCCGGGGTGATGGCTGTCCTCGGCGTGCTCTACATCTTCGTCGCCATGCGCCACAAGGAGCGCACCTTCGTCCGTACGGAGGGTGAAGCCGAGGGCGCCGGCGCCTGAGCACGAACGACCCGCGCGACGACGCGCAGCGGCTGCAGCAGCTCGGGTACGCCGAGCAGCTGCGCCGGGCGATGGGCGGCTTCTCTAGCTTCGCCCTCGCCTTCTCGGTGATCAGCGTCGTCACCGGCGTCGTCTCGACCTACGGCGTCGGACTCGGCGGCGGGGGCGCGGGGCTCGGGCTCGGCTGGCCGCTGGTCTGCCTCGGCACCTTGCTCGTCGCCGCGTCGATGGCCGAGCTGGCGAGCGCCTTCCCCACCGCCGGCGCGCTCTACCACTGGTCGTCGCTGCTCGGCGGGCGCGGCTGGGGATGGGCGACGGCGATGCTCAACGTGAGCGGACAGGTGGCCATCGTCGCGGCCATCGACGTGGCCTTCGCCCAGGGGT
>JAMFST010000618.1 GCA_026225435.1 Labilithrix luteola | reverse complement strand
GCCTTGGAGCACGCCGAGGAACATGGCGTACGCCAGCTGGAGGCCAGCGTAGGCAAGACGTTGATCGCTGGTGCCGACCCAGCCGCCAATCGCCGCACCGGCCGCGATGACGAGACAGAGCCCTCCGATATCGGTCACGTGCGGCAGGACGAACACGAGTGTCAGCACGGCGAGAAGCCCGCCGACGAGCGCTCCGCCAAGACGGAGCGAGAGCTTGTGTACGGTTTCGCCCAGGCTGCCCAGGGACACGAAGAGCACGGTGGTGATCGACGTGCTCATTCCCGGCCAGCGGAGCCCGCTGTAGATCATGTACGCGGCCATGGTCGCGAGCGTCGCCTTCAACGCGAAGTGCAAGTGCGACGGGTCCTCGAGCGCTCCGGGGACGAAGAGCGATCGAGGCGGATGGGCTGCGGGCGCTGCCACGTCGCCTCCGCCGCGGCGCAGCTCCAGACCACGCGACACGCGGTCGAGCGCCCGGAACATGGCGAGGACCACGGGATCGGTCTGCGTCGGCACCGTCGCTCCTTCGTTCACGTCCTCGGGGGCGACCGCGCGCGTCTGACCCGCGAGCTCGCGAGCACACTGTTCGACCATGCCGGCAAGTCGGAGCCTCACCTCGAGGGGCGTGCTCTCGGGAAGCAAACGCTGGAGCACGATGACCTCGGTGACCTCCTCGATCAGCCGCGCGTCGATCGCCGACAACCCTTTCAGGCTGCCGTCGAGGAAGGCGGCGCGCTGGCGCAGCTCGAGGAGCTCGACGGCCTCCTCTCTCTCCTTCTCGAGCTCGTCCGTCCGCCCGGTGCGCAAGCTGTCCGCGAGGAGCGACAGGAGTCGTTGCGCCTTGCCACGCGCCAGCGTGCCCGCGTCGGCGCCGAACGTGAGATTGACCAGCGCGGTGACGGTCGCGGGGAGCATCACGACCACCCACAGCCAGAGGACCAGACGAGTCAGCGCCTCCATGTTCGGCACGCGGTCGATCTGCGTCTGACCGTAGACGAGGATGAAGCCGACGAGGAACGAGGCCGGCCCGATGACCAGGGTGCGCGCGGAGTACATCCCGAGGAAGGCGCTCAGCGCCATGAGGGGAATGCGCAGCGCCGGCTCCGAGGCATCCAGCATGTAGAAGACGAACAAGAGCGCGAGCGACAACGTCGCCGCTGCTCCGGAGACGACCGCCGTCTGCAACGTGCCGCTCGAGTCGGAGCGGCTCGTGAGCAGGACGATGTACACGCTGGTGCCGGGCAGCGGCAGCTGGAACACCATTTCGACGACGGTCACCAGCACGCAGCACACGACGATCTGCGCGACCGCGGCGGCGCGCCCCGGGCGTGGCCTGAGCTCCTCTCGCAGAAAGGAGAGGAAGGAACCGTTTCCGGGCTCGTCCCCGTCGCCGTCGGCGATCGCCGTCATGTCACCGGCCCCCTCCGTGACTCACAGCGACCGACACCGTCGTGCCCACACGGGCGACGTCTCCAGGGAACTCGTCGAGGCGCACGCGAACGGGGAAGCGCTGCGCGACCGTCACCCAGTCGAGCGTCCGACCGACCGCCGGTAGCCCCGGGCCGGCGCCGACAGCGTCGGGGCGAACTCCCCTGCCGATGCTCTCGACGTGCCCAGCGAGCACGTGCTCGGGATCCGCGAGCACCCAGATGCGGGCCGTGTCCCCGACCGCGATGTGTCGCAGCTCCGTCTCGCGGAAGTCGCCGACGGCGTACCACTCGTCGGCCTTCACCAGGGTGAAGAGCGGTCGACCGGTGGCAGCGAAGGCCCCCTCCGCGAGCTCGAAGCCGGTGACGAATCCATCGAAGGGGGCATGCAGTGTCGCGTTCTCCAGGTCGCGCTCCGCCAGAAGGACAGCCGCTTCCGCCGAGGCGAGCTGCGCCTGGAGGCTATCGGTGTCCCCCACTCCCTCCTTTGCCTGGGCGGCTTGCTCGATGGCCGTCGTCAAGGCTTCGCGCGCGACGCTCTCGCTGGTCTGCGCCTCCTCGACCTGTTGCGAGGTGGCGTATCCCTTGGGGAGGAGCGGAGCCAGTCGCGCGACGGTGTCCTGTGCCAGGGCGAGCTGCGAGCGCGCCCGGGCGATCTGCGTCGTGGCTGCCTCGGCGCCCGATGTCTGCGCCTTGACTTGGCGGCCGGTGAGCGCGATCTGCGCGCGGAGAGCTGCGACCTGAGCGCGCGCCTCCTTCGCCCGCAGGTCGAACGGCTTCGGGTCGATCTCCGCGATCACCTCCCCTTTGGAGAGGCGCTGGTTCTCGTGCACGTGGAAGGCGAGGATGCGCCCGCTCACCTCGGGGGCGATGGGCACGCTGTCGGCATAGAGAAAAGCGTCCTGGGTGCGCGGTCGCGCGTCGAGGCGAGCGAGCGAGAGCGCGACCATCACGACGGCGGCCGCGATGGCGAGCAACGCGATTCCCCGCGCCAGCCAGCGGCGATACGGCCCGTGCGCGGCGCTCAGTCCACCCATAGCAGCCAGGCCCCCAGCGTGAAGGCGACGAGGAGAGCCACGTGGACGACGACCGGAGCAGGCAGATCTTTGCTCACCCCCGAGGCGGCGAAGATCTGACGGACCACGAGCATCAGCGCCAGCGCGCCGAAGAAGCACACCATCCACGTAGGAAAGTACGAGCCGAGAACGTTCAGCGAGGGCGCCGCCGGGAGCGTCGCTCGTGCGCTGCCTTGGAGAGAAGTCATCATCGAGCACCTCGGGGGGGGGACGGCCGGCGACGTTCTTACGCCGGGCCGGATCTCCCCGCCGTGGAATGACCGTCAATTCTCAGGCCCCGAACCGCAGCTCTCCCGGGGGTGCAGAGAGCGCGTCGTGGCCGAGAGCGAGGCGTCGCTCGAGGGTCATCACCTGCGTCCGCGCGAGCGCGCCCACGAACCTCATGGCCGTCCGCCCCTCGTGCTCGAACAGGTCGAGCAGGCGATCGGTGGGCGCGGAGTAGCCGGTGATGTCGGTCTCCGCCACAGCGGTATACCAACGTGTGCCACGGGCAATGGCCTCGGTATCACCGACCGCCGCACGCGGGCCGAAGCGAAAGACGCGACCATCGGGCGCCTCGCAGCGCACGGAGCCGCGAAGGACGAAGAAGACCCGGTCGGCGTGGGCCCCTGCGGGCCAGAGAATCGAGCCGGCTGGCAAGGTCTGCTCGAGCACCCCCTCCGCCATGACCGAGAGCGCGCCGATGCTCGCCTCGGCGAAAGCGGTGACCGAGCGCAGAAACAAGATCCGCTCGATCCGGTCGAGCGGCCGCTGCACAGCGGTGGTCGGGGAGGCCTGGAGGTCGCCCGCCGGCAGCTGGCTCAGGTCTCCGCGAATGCGCTCGGCGAAGTAGCGGATGGTCGCGACGAGCAGGTCGAAGCGGTCCTCGAGCAGCTCGAGGAGACTTTCCCCGTCGAGCAAGAAAGCGCGGGTGTCCGTGAGCGCGGTCGCCGCGTAGGACGCCGGCTCCTGCGCGAGGATGTCGAGGAACCCGAACGTCTGCGGGGCGTGCAGCGTGCCCACGATCCTTCCGTCGCGACGAAGCTCGACCTCGCCTTTCGCGAAGATGCACACCGCGTTCACCGCCTCCCCTTGCGGCTGAATCACCGTCCCGGGGGAGTACATTTCCTCGTGCAGCATCGCCGCCGTTGCCCGCAGCGTCGCCTGATCGAGGCGTTCACCGATCGGGACCTGCCGCAAGAGGAGCATGCGTTCGGTGAGGTCGATCATCGATCGCTCGGGCTCCACTGCGCCGCGAGGCTCTCCGCCGCGGAGCCCTCGGTCGCGGGCGCTTCCGGCGCGCGCTTCTTCATCCCGACGATCGACAGCTCGTCGGCGTGATACGCCGCCAGCTCACCGAGCGATCCGCCGTGCTGCACCATCGCGCCGAGGAGCTCGAGGTAGTCGGTCTCCGCGCGCGCGTTGCCGAGCCGGCGCAGGCGCTCACGATCGTCGAACGTGTCGACCACGTCGAGAATGCGGCCGCGCAGCGGCGCAGCGACGACATTGTCCAGGAGCTCGAGGCTCGCAGCCCGCGCGCGCGCCGAGCCGGAGACCCCGCGCTGGATCCGGCCGAAACGCTCCTCCGGGTGGAGCAGCGCGAGCACGGTGAACAGCCGGTCGATGGCCTCGCGTTCAAGGTCCACCAGGAGATGCCGCAGGAGCTCCGCGGCCGGGGTCTCTCGCCCGGCGTGGGGGTGGACCAGGTCCTCGTGGGCGACGCGGAAGGCCAGCGCTCGCCGCGCGTCGTCGATGGCTTCGGTCGCGAGCTCCAGCAGCTTGCGCCGCGGCACGTCGACCTGGTGCCCCACCGTCTGCGCGATGCGCAACGAGCGGAGGAGGCGCCCGGTCGGGATCTCCCCCGACGAGGGGTCGAGGCGATCGATCAGGCGGGTCACGCCACCCGCCGACTCCGACCGCGCCAAGGCACCGAGCAGGCGGAGCTTCGTCGCCGGCGGGGACGCCTCGTCGAGCGCCGCATCGACGTGGGGGAGCGCAGCCTCGCCGAGGAGCGACAGAGCCCGAGACGCCGCAAACGACGCGCGCCGGTCGCTCAGGAGGCCCAGCAAAGCGGGAACGAACGAGGCGCGAGCGAGCGCCCCCATCGAGCCCGCGGCGTGTTCGCGTACGTCGGCGTCCGGATCGTGCGCAAGCGCGAGGAGCGCTTCCTCCAGCACCGCGTCGGCGACGGAGCTCGCGGGGAGGTCACCGATGGCGCGGGCGAGCGCCCGGCGAACGAGCACGTCGCTGGAGCGGAGATGGTCCTCGCGGAGGACCGCGCAGGCCTCCGCGTCGCCCCCATTCGCCAGCGAGACGAGCGCGATCGCCCGCACGGAAGGATCTTCGTCCCCGAGAAAGGAGCGAAAGAGGTCGAGGTCCGGCTCGACGATCGCGCGAGCGCGCAGCGCAGCGCAGCGGATCTCGCCATCGGCCTGGTCGAGCAAGCGATCGGCCGTCGGCACGAAGTCCGTCCGGCCACTGGCGACGAGGATGGCGAGGCCACGGAGAGCGACCGCCTTCGAGGGGTGAAAGAGGACCAGCGACGGCACCAACCTTCCCCCTGCCTGG
>JAMFST010000617.1 GCA_026225435.1 Labilithrix luteola | reverse complement strand
TCAAGCGCGCGAAGCTCGCGCGGCTGCCGCTGCAGCTGTTCAAGCCGCGCGTCGACCAGCGCTACGACGCGGTGAAGGTCGTCTCGCACGAGGGGCTCAACGCCGACGCGGTGCCGGTGGCGAACGCTGCGGAGCTGCTGGCGCGCCTCGACGGCGAGCGGACGCGCGTGGTCGGGATCGACGAGGTGCAGTTCTTCGACGAGTCGATCATCGACGCGGTGACGAGCATCGCGGACCGCGGCATCCGGGTGATCGTCGCGGGGCTCGATCAGGATTACCTGGGGCGGCCGTTCGGGCCGATGCCCGCGCTGCTGGCGATCGCCGAGTACGTCACCAAGCTCCACGCCGTGTGCACGGTGTGCGGAGGCGAGGCGTCACGCTCGCAGCGGCTCGTGGCCGACGAAGGGCAGCTGTTCGTGGGGGGAGCGGCCGCCTACGAGGCGCGTTGCCGGACCTGTTTTCGTCCCGAGGCGCTCTCGCGCAGCTAGCGCGAGCGCTTGGCCGTGCCGCGGATCTTCGCGCGGTGGACGTTCTGCACGCCCTCCTCGGCGAAGTACGCCCGCAGCATGTCGCGCGCGATGCCGTTGGCCTTCACGTGCCAGGTCGCCTCGTTGACCACCAGCGCCGCGATCGCCACCTGCGCCACGCCGGGCATCGGCCGGCTCGGCGCGAAGCCGGTGAACCAGGTGTAGTAGCGCTGCTTCTCCGCGTCGGTGAGCGTACCGGTCTTGCCCGCGACCGTCACGTTGCCGAGGAAGGGCTCCCCCTTGGGATCGTGGAACGCACGGAAGCTCGTCCCCTCGTTGACCGTGTGCTCCATCATCTCGGCGACGCCGTCCTCCACCGACTCGCGGCTCACGTGCCGCAGCACGCTCGGCTCCGGCGCGCTCCACACCGTGTTGCCGCTGGCATCGTCCACCGATTCGACGATGGACGGGCGCACCGCCTCGCCGTGGCGGGCGACCGTGGCGCTCATCCAGGCCGCCTGCAGCGGGGAGAGCGTGCTGTTCCAGAAACCGGCTGCCGTCCGCGCGTAGCCGAGCGCGTCGTCGGGGATCTCGAGCTTGCTCGGCTGCACCGGCACGTCGAAGGGGACCGGCTCGTTGAAGCCGTAGGCGCGCGCGGTCGACGCCAGGTCCTCGCGCTTCAGATCGTGCAGCGCACGCCGCGCGAAGACCACGTTGAGGCTGCGCCCGAGCGCCGTCGCCAGCGTGGCGCACCAGCGGTCGCGCGCCGGATCCTCCTCGAGGTTCGAAGCCTCGATGCGCTGCTCGCCGCCCGAGTAACACTGGTGTGTCTCCGGCGTGAGCCCGGCATGGTCGAGCAAGGCGGTGCTGGTGACCACCTTGAAGACGCTGGCCGCGGGTGCGGTCGCCTCGACGGCGAGATCGCGCGCCGGGCCGTGCTCGAGGTGGCTCGCGTACGCCAGGACGTGCCCCGTCTTCGTGTCGAGCAGGACGATGACCCCCTCGGGGATGTGGCTCGAGGCGAGGATCTGCCGCGCCGCCGCCTGCAAGGTCGGGGAGAGCGTGGTGCGCGCGGTGAGCTTGTCGGAGACCCGCGCGTCGACGCCGTCGTCGCCGATGGCCAGGTGCACGAGATCCATCTTCGACAGATCCATCGGCGGAGGGGCCGGCGGCGCCACCGGGTCCACCGGCGTGACGCGCATCGACACCGACGGCGCGTTGTCGCCCGGCGCCGGCGGGCACGGGCCGTCGGACTCGGCGCAGGGGGCCGCGAAGGCGACCTCGTTGCGCGACGAGCTCTTGCAGGCAGAGAGCGCCGCGAGACCGCCGAAGGCGAAGACGCCGAGCGTCACAAGCTTGGACACCGAGGACATGTCCCACCCTGGTGCCATAGAGGGGGACGGGCGGCCAAAAAGGGTGCAAAGCTGCCGCGCTCGATGAGACGGATCCCGCTTCTTCTCCTGGTCGCGAGCTCGGCGACCGTCGCGACGGCCGCCGCCAGCGACGTCCACGACACCCGCGTGGTCGCCCGTGTCGGCGACGGCGGACACGCTCTGCTCTACCAGGCGTGTCATGGCGCGGCGGACGATCCGAGCTGCTCGCTCGGCAGCGGCTCCGCCTCGCTGCGCCTGGACACCTCGGGAGCGGCGATCGACGGAGCGCATGCGGTGTTCTCCGTCATCCCGGTCGGCGCCCGCCACGTGCTGCACGTGAAGGTGCCGCTCGTCGGCGCCAACCCCGACGAGCGCGCCTGGGAGGCGGTGCTGGTCCCGGGTCCGAGCCCCGTCGTCGCCGCCGGCCTGACCGGCTGGGCGCGCGGCGAGCCGGGAGAGCGGAGCGGCGTGCGGGTGGTGGAGCTGCCGGCCGCGGAGGCGAACGGCAAGCCGCGGCTGGTGGTCGGGGAGATCCACGAGGAGCGGCGGATCTGCGGGCAGACCGAGACGCTGATCCAGCCGCAGACCCTCGATCCGGCGACGCTGACGCTGCGTGGCGTGACCTTGCCGCGGCTGTCCGAGGAAGCTCGCGCCGGCGCCACGCCGCTCACGGCCGAGGCGACCGATCCAGCCGCGCTCGCCGCGCCGCTCGCTCCGCTCCTGCGGGCGCAGTCGACGAGCGCAGAAGGGTCGGCCGCGGCGCTGACCGACGGCAAGACCTCCACAGCGTGGAGCGAGCAGCGCAGTGGCGACGGTCATGGGGAGTTCGTGACGATGGCCGCGTCGCCGGAGCTTCCCATCGACCGGCTCGCCTTCACGCTGCTTCCGACCGACCCGAGCGCCGCGACGGCCGAGACCAGGCCGCACACGGTGCACCTGGCGACTGGCGCGCACCTCTACGAGGTGACGTTCCCGGCGCACGGTGACGCGTTCGTGGTGAAGCTGCCCGAGCCGATCGCGACCGGCTGCCTCTCGCTGGTCCTCGATCGCGCCGAGGGGAACGGCGCGCATCCGGTGGTG
>JAMFST010000616.1 GCA_026225435.1 Labilithrix luteola | reverse complement strand
TTTCTCTTCGCCTACGGCGTGAGCGACCGGCTCGAGCTCGACCTCGCCCTCCCCATCGTCGTCGCCCAGGACGGCTCCGGCACCGACGCGCTCAGCGGATCCACGCAGTCCCCCAACGCGACCGCCCTCGGCGATCTGCGCTTCGGCGCCGCGTATGCCATCGTCCCGCACGAGCGCCGCGACGTGACCGATCCGGAGCGCCCGCCGAGCAGCTTCGGGCTCGTGGGCCGCTTCGAGACGACCGCGCCGACCGGCCAGGACGAGCGCTTCGCCGGCTCGCCGTACGCCACCTTCGTCCCCTCGGTCGCCGCCGACTACCGGCGCGGTCGCTGGTCGGCGGGCGCGGAGATCGGCGCGCGCATCCGCAAGGCGACCGACATCGGCGTGACCCGCCTGGGCTCGCAGATCTACCTCGCCGGTGGACTCGCCTACGATGTGCTGCGCACGCACGAGGACCTGCCGCGCAACCTGCTCACCGTCAGCGCCGAGGTGAGAGCCATGCCGACGCTCACCGCGCAGGACGAGTCGGTGCCGACGGCGACCGGCGTGAGCTACACCTCCGGCGGCGGCATCATCACCCCGGCGGAGTGGACCCTGGCCGTGCGCAGCGCACCCATCAAGGGGGGCGACTTCTCCTTCCAGCTCGGCGGCGGCGGCTCGCTCCCCGCGACCAACGACGCCGTCACCTCACCCCGCTTCCGCTTCACCCTCGGTCTCGTCTACGCGCCGCTGCAGAACGACGGCGACGGTGACGGCGTGATCGACCGCGACGACCACTGTCCGACCCGACCGGGCACGGCGCAAGACCAGGGCTGCCCCGCGACATGAAGACCATCTCGACCGACAAGACCCGCAACGTGCTCCTCGTGGCGCGCGCCGGAGAGCTGCTCCCCGACGCCCTCAGCGCGGCTCTCCAGGAGGAGCGGGTGAGCTGCGGCTGGCTCCGCGCGAGCGGCGTCCTGCGCGACGTGGAGCTGCGAGCTCACTCCCCCGAGCTGGGCGGCCTCGCCAAGTCGCGCCGGCTGGCGGGCGCGGTGCACGTCATCTCCCTCGAGGGGAGCATCGGGCTCTCGCAGGGGGAGATCTCCTTCGGGACGCGCGCGGTGGTGGCGCGCGAGACCGACGTCGGGCTCGAGGTGCTGGCCGGCGAGATCATCCAGGCGACCATCGTGGCGCTCGAGGTGCACGTCACCGCGCTCGACGAGATCGCCGTCCCGCGCGCGCTCGACCGCGACGCCGGCGTGTGGCTCCTCGACGCGACCAGCGTGGGGACGGAGCGCTCGGCGGCGCACGACTTCGAGGAGGCGCCCCCGACGAAGGCAGCCTCGCACGCGCCCCCGACCCGGCACGAGAACCGCCTCGACGCGCGCACCACCATGTCGTCGACCACCCAGGCGTCGGCGTCCTCCTCGTCCTTCTCCTCGTCGGCGGCAGCCACCGCGGTTCCGTCGGGCTGGGGCGACGCCATCGCTGCCAGCGCCACGGTCGACAGCCCCGCCGCGCGTCGACCGGGCTCGCCGGTCAACCAGTCGCCGTCGCGTCCGGCGCGGGTGCAGGCGGCCGCGGACGACGAGCCCTTCCCCGAGGCGGGGGACGTGGTCCAGCACTTCGCCTTCGGGCGCGCCGACGTCATCAAGAGCGACGGCGACCGCCTCCACCTGCGCGTACACAAGGACGGCCGCATCCGCGAGATCGCCTCGCAGATGCTCAAGGTGAGCGAGCTCGGGATCACCACCGAGGGAAAGCGCTCGTTCCGCCTCGATCGTAAGTTGTGACGCTGCGGGCGGGCTCGCGGTCGTGCTGGTGCTCGCCACCTCCTGGTCGACGCCGGCGAGGCGCACCGCCACCTCGCGTCCGACCTGCGCCGCGATCTCGCCGGCGCGACGGCCGCTTCTCTCGCCGCTGACCCGCCGTCTACGGCGCGACCACCTGCGCCTGCGTCTCGCCGATCCGCAGCGCCGTCCCCGGCTCGCCCGACGACGTCTTGAGCAGCGCCAGCCCGCGCGCCTCGGCGCCGCCGACGAAGCTCGTCACCTTGCCCACCACCGCGCCCGCCTCGGTCTGCACCTCGGCCCGATCGGCCAGCTCCACGACGCCGCCGCTGAAGGCGATGGGCAGCAGCTTGCGCGTCACCCGGCCGCGCATCTGCAGCATGCACACGACCTCCTGCCCGAGGTAGCAACCCTTGGAGAAGGAGACCGCGCGCGTCTCCAGCGACGCCTCCTGCGGGTAGAACGTCTCGTCGAAATCGGTGCGCCACTCGGGCAACCCGAGCTTCACCCGCACCGCGCGCCAGCTCGCCTCGTCGGCGCGCCTCCCGCCGAGCGCCGCCAGCTCCGCGTCGAGCGCCTGCTCCACCGCGCTCGCCACCGCGGCGTCGGCGAGGATCAGCGCGCCTCCGTGCCCCGTGAAGTCGAGCGGCGCCGTGACCGCCCCTGCTGCCGCCGCCTTGCTCGCCAGCGCCGCCGCTGCCGGACCATGCGCGAAGAAGCTCACCACGTCGCGCGGCGTGATCTCCGCGTCCTCCATCACCAGGTGGTGCTCGAACAGCTCGCGCACCGCCTCCGCCGCGTCGCGCGGAAGGAGCAGCAGCACGCGCTCGGGTGCGTTCACCAGGAACAGATCGGCCAGGATCCGCCCCTTGGTGCCGACGGTGAGCCCGTAGCTCGCCTGCCCCACGCCGACCTTGGCGACGTCGCAGGTGACCAGGCCGTTCAACCAGGTGACGCGATCGCCCCCCTCGACCGCCAGCGCCGTCCGATCGGTCAGGCGCACCAGCAGCGCCGACGTCTGCAGGGCGCTCCAGGCGGGGAGATCGGCGGTGGCGGTGGCGGAGGCGGTCATGGGGAGAATCCTTGCGCTCGCTCGTCCGGGCCGCAAGGTGCCGCGCAAGGTCTCGGATCGATTGACTCCTCGGGCTCACCCGGACATGGGGACGCCCGGTGAAGATCGGCCTCATCGTCAACCCGCGCAGCCGGAAGAACGCGCGCGATCCCGGAGCGGCCGGGCGTCTCGAGGCTCAGCTCGGGTCCGCGGGCATGCTCCGGCAGACGCGCACCCGCGGCGAGGTGGCGGCGATCGCCCGCGAGTTCCGCGACGCCGGGGTCGACGTGCTCGCGCTCGCGGGCGGCGACGGCACCACCCACGTCACCCTCACCGGCTTCCTCCGCGAGTACGGCGACGCGAAGCTCCCGGCGATCGCCCTGCTGCGCGGCGGCACCATGAACACGGTCGCCAACTCCATCGGCGTTCCCCGCGGGAACCCCGAGAGCCTCCTCGCCCGGCTGCTGCGCATGCGCGAGCGCGGCAAGACGCCGACGGTCACCGAGCGCCACGCCATCCTCCTCGGCGCCGGCGCCGGCGAGCACGCCGGCTTCCTCTTCGGCGCCGGCGTCGTCCACGGCTTCCTCGCCGAGTACTACCGCGGTGGCCAGCCTTCCCCGCTCGTCGCCGTCCAGACCCTGGTGCGCGGCGTGGCGAGCGCTGCCATCGGAGGCGAGACGATCCGCCGGATGGCTCGTCCGTTCCGCGGCTCGGTCGTCGTCGACGGCGAGACCTGGCCCTGCCGTGACTACCTCACCGTCACCGGCGGCGCCGTCGACCAGATCGGCCTCGGCTTCCGCCCCTTCCCCCGCGCCTCCGAGCGGCCCGGCTCGTTCCAGCTGCTCGGCATCCACGCGTCACCGTTCGGCTTCTCGCTCGAGCTGCCCCAGGTCTTCCGCGGGCGGCCTCTGTCGGCAGAGACGGCCCACGACGCGCTCACCACCCACGCGCGCCTCGAGCCGGTGGATTCGCCGCTCGACTACATGATCGACGGCGACCTCCACAGCTGCGACGGCCCCCTCGACGTCCGCTCCGGTCCAGCCATCCGTCTCCTGGTCTGACCGGTCGGACTGTAAATCCGCGGAATCGGTCTGGCACCGAGGGGCGTTCCGGAGTCCAGTCGCAGCGAACATGTGACCTCGGTTGCTCTGTGCTACCGAGGTGGATCGTTCCGGGGGTCAATCATGCGTCTCGGTCGCTCGTGGAGGTTCGTGCGTACGTCCGGTCGTCCGTCGACGACCGCGCTCGCGTGCGCCCTCGCCGTGGCCGGTTGCACGCTGACCATGGGCTCGGCCCGGGCCAACCCGACCGCCGAGGCCGGGGGCGAGCGCGACTACGGCGATCGCAGCCGCTCCGAGGCGGACACCTCGACGCAGACCCGCCTCGCGCGCGGCGAGACCTTGCGCTACCCGCAGGAGGCCGATCACGACGGCGGGCACTACGTCGGCGGCGTCAGCTACACCCTGGTCGACGGCCCCTCCGCGGCGATCACCGCCCTTTGCGAGGACGCGAGCGCCTGGCGCACCTTCCTCCCTCACGTCACCGGCGTGCGCGTCGTCGAGCGCCGCGGCGACGATGACGTCCTCGTCGAGATCACCCAGGGCAACGCGCTGGTGGACGCGACCTACACGCTGCACGTCCGCCTCGACGTCGCCATGGGGCAGGCCCGCTTCTGGATGGTGCGCGGTCGCCCCCACGACATCGCCGACGCCTGGGGCTACTTCCGCTTCACCCCCATCGACGTGGCCGCCGGAAGCGGTGCTCCGGCGCGCACGCTCGTCACCGTCGGCGTGCTGGTGGACGTCGGCGAAGGGTGGATGCGCCCGCTCGTGGAGCCCAAGGTGCAGAGCGCGGTGCTCGGCGTGTCCGACCGCGTGCGGGACTACGTGCGCTACGCGCTTCGCTGACGAACGCTAACCAGGCTCTCCGCCGAGGAATTTGATACGGTCGCCGCCATGCTGGCGCGCGTCGTGGCCATAGCCCTCAATAGCTACCGAGAAGCGGTCCGCGCGCGCGTCCTCTACGGGCTCTTCGTCCTCGCGCTGGGGACGACGGCGTACTCGCTGGTCGTCGGCAAGATGTCGCTCCACCAGGAGACGCGCGTGGTCGCCGACCTGGGCGCCGCGTCCATCTCGCTCTACGCGGTGCTGGCGGCGATCATCCTCGGTGCGACCTCGCTCCACCGGGAGCTCGAGCTCAAGACGCTCTTTCCCATCCTCACGCGCGAGCTGCGACGGCACGAGTACCTGGTCGGCAAGTACCTAGGCACGGTGGCCACGCTGGTGGCGTTCGTCGCCGTCGATACCGGCGCGGTGCTCTTTCTCCTGGCGCTGCTCTCCTCCGGGTCGCAGGCCAGGCCGCTGGCGCTGGCGGTCGGTCTGATCGCCGTCTTCGCGCTCCTGGTCTGGCGGGCCAAGCGGGTGCGCGTCTTCATCCTGCTCCCCTGGTCGTTCGTCTTCGCCGGCGCCATGTTCGTCGCCGCCGCGAGCGACGGGCCGGAGCGGCAGCTGGTGATCGCCTCGGCGACGCTGGCCATCGCCGAGGTCACCATCGTGGCCGCCGTGGCCACCCTCTTCGCCTCGTTCTCCTCGCCGTACCTCACGGCGGTGTTCACCTTGTGCATCTTCCTCGTGGGGCGCTCGGCCGACACCATGGCCAACCTGCCGACCCGCCTCTTCGGCGCCGGCGTCCGCAGCGCCGGCCAGGTGCTCGCGCGCATCGTCCCCAACCTGCAGGTCTACGTGCCCGCGCGCTCCATCCTGCTCGGGGAGGCGGACGGCGTGCCGCTGGGGCCCTTCGTGCTGCAAGCGGTGCTCACCGCGGCTTGCTACTCGGTGGTGCTGCTGGTGATCGCCTCGCTCGTCTTCCGGCGGCGCGACTTCACGTGACCGCGGCGAACGCGGGACGAGGCATGTCGCCGCGCGCCCGGTTCGGGGTGGCCGCGGCGCTGGTGCTGTCGATCCCGCTCGTCGCCGCCGTCCGCGCCTGGCACCAGGGGAACGCCGATCTGGCGGCCAGCGATGTGGCGCTCCACGCCGGAGATCTCGACGGCGCCATCGCCGCTGCCCGCCGCGCGGCCTTCGCCGAGGTGCCGCTGGTGGGGGCCGACGCCGCCGGATATGCCCGCCTCGAGGCGATGGCCCACGACGCCGAGGGGCGCAACGACGAGGACCACGCGCTCAAGGCCTGGGCGGCGGTGCGGGCAGCGGCGCTCGGCAGCGACGGCCTCTTCTCGCGCGACGCCGAGCTGCACACCGCCAGCCACGCGCTCGCCCGCCTGTACATCAAGCGCGCCCACGAGGCGGCGGCCGCGGCGGGGCCTCAGCTCACGGCGGCGCCCATACCCGACGAGGAGACCCTGGCGCGCTCGCTCGGCGATGCGACCGCCACGACCACCTTCGCCGCGCGAGCACGCCGGGCGCTGGGGTTCACCGCAGCGGCGCTGCTCCTGGCCGCCGTCTGTGCCGCTGCCGTTTTCATGCACAGCAGCTCGCCGGCCTCGGCTTCGGTTGCATCGAAGCAAGCCGCGCTGGCAGATGTCCA
>JAMFST010000615.1 GCA_026225435.1 Labilithrix luteola | reverse complement strand
GATGTGCCCGCGAGCGTGGCTCCGCGCCACTGTCACGCCTACGGCCGCATCCACAACGACAGGACGGAGGATGCGCTCGACTTCACGGCAGTGGCCCGGTGGGATCGCCGCGAGAGCCTGCTCGCCATCAAGCGGGGCGACCTCCTGCCGGGCGCCATGCAGTGCGCCACCGTCGCAGGCGCCATTGATTTCCTCGCCACGGGCAAGCTGAGCGTCTTGCAGGTCTCGCGAGTCGCCTGGAAGGTTCTTCAGCGCGAGCCGCGCGCGGGGTGACGAAGAACGGAGCCGACCTTCGGCGCGGGACAACCTCACCGCCCGCCCCACGAGAACCTGTCGATCAACCGCGCCTCGTCCTTCCCCAGCGGATCATCCTTCCCGATGACCCACCCGTCGACGCGTCCATTCGTCCGGATGCACAAGCGTACAAAATGCTTGTACCCCGGGTGCGAGAGCACGGTGAAGGCCTGCTGGTGCTCGAGACCGAGCACGCACGCCAGCGCGAGGAAGACACCCATGACGAAGGCGCCGAGCAGCACGTAGGCCACGATCACGAACCCCTCGTCCGCGAGCACCGGCCAGGCTCGCGGCAGCGCGATGTCGAGCAGCATCGGCCCGCTCCCGAGCGCGATGGCAAACGGGATGCTCGCCGCGGCGATCCTCCGCGGGTGGGCGCGCTGGTGGCCGGCGATGCTGTACAGAGTGAACGCCAGCAGCGCCGTGATCGCCGCCGCGCTCTCCATCAGGCGCTCCTGGCTCCAGCGCGCGGCGCTCAGCTCCACCGAGGCGATGATGGCGAGCTGGATGTGCACGAGGAAGCCGGCGCCGCCGAAGGCGAGCTTCCACGGGACCTGGTGAATCAGGCGGCCGCTCATGGCGCCGTCGGGGTAGGCGACCTGCGGCGCTCCGTAGGGCGCGGTGTCGGCGCGCACGCGCGTGCCGTGGAGGAAGGCGCCGCCGCCGCCGGCGATCACCTGGAGCGACGGACCGACCTCGCGCCGCTCGTAATGGTGCAGGTCCCCACAAAGGTACAGCGTGGGGTCGCGCGCGAGATCGAGCTTGCACGCGCTCAGCATGCGCGTGCCGGGGTCGTACTCCTCGCCGAAGGCGATGGCCGGATCGGGCGCGACGAACAACCGGCGAGCGTCGGGCGCCTCGTCGCGACGACGGCCGAAGAAGGTGCGCTGGCCGTAGTCGAGGCGACCGAGCTGGCGATCGACGGCCCAGAGATCGAGCCCTTCGCTCAGGGGGAGCGCCCAGTAGCTCGACTCTTGCACGGCGGTGTAGCCGTGCAAGGTGAGGCGCGTGACGCGTTTGAGGCCAACGCCTCGCCAGAAGGCGCGGATGCTGCGGCCGGCGTCGCGGAGCAGGCGCGCGAGGCCGGTGAGCTCGTCGAGATGCAGCTGGCGCGCGGCGAGACCGACCTTGCGCGGGACGTGCGCGAGAGGAAGCGGGCCCATGCTCGGGCGCTCGCCGCCTCCGCTCGTCGCCGCGGGCTGCATCGGGAGCTGCGGGGAGTTGCGCCTGCTGCGCGCCTTGACGAAGCGGCGGCGCTCGCGGCGAAAGAGGCGCGCGAAGCCGTCGAGGCCGTCGTACCAGTCGTGGTTCCCCGGGATGCCGAGGAGCACGCGGGCGACACCGTCCTCGGCGGCGGGCTCGAGGCTGACGTTCCACGGGTCGACCAGGCGGTTCTGGATCTCCTCGGCGGAAGCGACGGGGTACGCGGTGTCCCCTCCGAACAAGAGGATGTCGCCCCGCGGCAGGCTCTCCGCGTCGCCCACGGTGTAGGTTGCTGCGATCATGGCACCTACCGCGCGGCTGACGTCGCGGTCGTCCCCGGTGTCGGCCACGAAGTCGATCCACACGTCGCGGCCGAGCGCGGCGCACAGCGTCGTCGGAGCGCTCCCCTCGGGGCTGCTCGCCGGATGCGCCGTCGCGCCGAGGATCCCCGCTACGCGCGCCAGCAGCTTCGCCGGCCTTTCCGGACGCATCCAGTCGCGAGAGTCGACCGACTCGCTGGCGATGGCGGTGGCGATGAAGTTCCGGAAATGGCCGACCAGCGCCGTCACGCCGTACCAGCGCACCGCGTAGGGAGCGTGTGCGCCGTGCCGGAAGCGCACCGGACCCGGGCCCGGCGGCCGTGGCGAGAGCCGTACCGCTGGCGAGGGTGACGCCAGTGGAGAGGCCTCTGCGCGGCCTCCTGCGTCGTCTCCTGCCAAAGCCTCGCCAGTCACGCGCGAATGATTCTATCTTTACCCTTAGGAACGCGGTCAGCTACCGTCACGAAACGGCGAGCGTCCCTCCGGAAAGCGCCTGCCGGCCACGCCGGCGGCTACTCGGATCTCAGATCGGCCCTCGCACTCACGAATGCCTGCACTTCCTTTGACAGCCGCGCGTATTGCCCTTCCACTCGCCTCGCTCGCGCTCGTCGGCACAGTTGCCCGGTCGGTCGCCGGCGACGTGGTCAAGGGTCGGATCACCGGGCAAGAGACGCTCGTTGGCGACCAGTACGTGGAGGCGTCGAAGAACGACGCGCACCACTACACCTGGCGCGAGCCCTCGCCGACGGTGCGGGCGGAGTTCCGCACGCTGTCGGGAAATCCTTCGCGCGACCTCTGCATCGCCGCGCTCTCGACCGCCGGCAACCAGCCGCCGCAGCAGCCGATCCTCATCAAGGTGACCGGCGAGCGGACCATCCCGTCCACCCTGGCCATCACCCCGGGGACCAAGCTGGCCTTCGAGAACCGCGATCCGTTCCCCCACCGCCTGTACATCGTCGGCTCGCCGACCTGGAAGGCGGAGTCGATCGCCCCGGGGCAGCGCCGCGAGTGGAGCGCGCCGCCCAACGCCGGTCGCATCGAGATCCGTGACGAGCTCTTCCCGAGCGTGCGCTCCTTCGTGGTCATCGAGCCGACCGTTGCGGCCATCGCCTTTCCGGGGCGGGACAACTCGTTCTCGTTCGACCTCCCGCCGGGGGACTACGTCCTCAAGGCGTTCTTCGGCGGTCGCCAGGTCGGCCGCCCCGTACAGATCACCGCGAAGGACAAGCCCTTCGACCTCAAGGACCCCTTGAGCGTCGCAGCGGGCGGAGGTTGATCGTCCGATGATGCTCCTGTCGCGCGCCTGGTACGTCCTGCTCGCCTTCGTGGTCGGCATCGCGATGTACAGCGCGTACCTCGCCGTAGGTCAGTACAACCGCCGCAACGCCGCTGCCGTCGGTGAGGAGCTCGCCGCCGACACACAGGCCGTCGGCTGGGCGCTGCAGCTCGACGCCCGCCGCCGCATCGACGCCCTGCTCCCGGGCAGCATCGACACGACGCTCCGTCAGAGCCTCGCCGCCGCCAACGGCAAGGACCAGGTGCCGGACACGGCGCGCATCGACGCGAGCCAGGCGCTGGCGAAGATCAACGACTCGCTCCGCGACGACGTGAAGAGCGACGCCATCTTCGCGGTCGACCGCGAGGGGCGGGTCATCGGCCAGGCGGGGATCGCCCAGCTCGGCATCCCGCAGTGGAGCTCCTTCCCCGACCTCGAGCTCGGCGGCTACCCGGCGATCTTCGACGCCATCCACGGCTTCCTCCGTGACGACACGCTCGTCCTCGGCGGCAAGTTGATCCGCGTGGTCGCGCGCCCCATCGAGGCGGACGACTTCGCCACGCCGCCGCTCGGCGCGGTCGTCGGCTTCGAGATGGTCGACCCGACCTACGCCGCCGAGCTGTCCAAGCGCACGCGCACCAACGTCGCCTTCTACGCCGGCACGACCCGCGTGGCCTCGGCGCCGAACGGTGACTTCGACGCGTCGACCTTCGATCTGCTGACGAACGACCTGCCGACCCTGGCGACCGACAAGAGCTACACCGAGACCGGCCGCAGCGACATTCGCCCTCTCGGGGAGCTGAGCAGCGTCCTCTACGCGCGTCTCCCCGGCGAGAGCTGGGAGCTCGGCGGCGGCTACGCGGTCCTTCGCACCCGCGTCGCCATCTCCGGGCCCAAGGGCTTCCTCGACAACGCCGACGACACCGACAAGAAGAGCGTCCCCTTCGGGCTCATCTTCGGCATCGTCTTCGTCGGCATCCTCGGCGGAATCGGCTTCTCGATCCTCGAGCACAACCGGCCGCTGGTGGCGTTGACCAACCAGGCGAACAAGTTGAAGCGCGGGGAGCTCGACTTCTTCCAGCTCTCCAAGTTCAGCGGCGGCCTGCGCGGCATCGCCGCCGACGTGAACTCCGGCATCGAGCGGATCATCGAGCGCGGCGGCGGTCCCAACCGTCGCCCGGCCGATCTCGAGCAGATCCTCGGGCCGGTGCCGCAGCAGCCGGCGATGAGCGCCTTCAGCTTCCCAAACCACAGCGACGGCCCGGTGCCGACGCAGCTGGCCAACCCGCCGCCGCCGCCGATGAACCTGGGCGGCATGCCCGGGCAGATGACGCCGCAGATGCCGCCGCTCGGCGGGATGCCTCCGCGTCCGGGCTTCCCGGGCCAGCAGGGTGGGCAGCAGCTCGGCCAGCAAGGTGGGCCGATGACGATGGGGCAGCAGGGTGGCTACGGCCAGCAGCCGCCTCTCGGTATGGGGCAGCCGCAGATCGGGCTGCACACCGCGCCCATGAACCTGCCGCAGCGTCCGCCGCCGCCGCCGCCGCGTCCCGCCGCCGGGATGTCGGCGACGATCGACCCGACGCTCATCAGCCCGACCAACGAGAACCCCATCGCCACCAACTTCATGAGCGGTGACGAGGAAGAAGCCACGATGGTCGGGCAGGTTCCGGCCGACGTGCTCCTGGCCGCCACCGGCCAGATGGCGACGGGCGGCGAGCAGGACTGGAAGCAGATCTACGAGGAGTTCCGCCGCACCAAGATGCAGTGCGGAGAGCCGGTCGATCAGCTGACGTTCGCCAAGTTCGAGCAGACCCTCGCGAAGAACCGCGACCAGCTCATTCAGAAGCACAACTGCAAGCGCGTGCGCTTCTCGGTTTACGTGAAGGAGGGGCGCGCTTCCCTCAAGGCCACTCCCGTCAAGGAGTAGGTCGCGTCTCTTGGATTCGTTGTTGGGGATTGACGCTTCGCGGCATGCGATTGCGTCGTGAAAGGTATTTATGCAGACGACGACTCGGCGCATGGCCTCATGGCGCGGTGCGATTCTCCTTCCAATCACGCTGGCTGGGTTGACGTTCGCGACGACCGCGGGAGCGACCGGCGCGATGGAGGTGCCTGACAACGGCTCCGAGCAGATGGCCCGCGGCGGCGCCTGGCTGGCGCGCGCGAGCGATCCCGAGGCCGCCCTGTACAATCCTGCCGGCCTCGCCGGGCAGCCGACGGCGCTGACGTTTCAGGGGAACCTGGTGTTCAACCACACCTGCTTCACCCGCACCAAGGCGCTCAACGACACGACCCAGGACGGCGTGGCGGCCGGCGGATCCTACGGGCGCACCTGCAACGACATCTCGCCGTCGTTGAACCCGAACTTCGCGTTCAACTACCACGCGACCGATCGCCTCGGCCTCGCTGTCGGCATCTTCACCCCCTCGGCGGCGAGCAGCAGCACCTTCCCCGAGTTCGTCAACGGCAAGCAAGCGTCCCCGAACCGCTACCTGCTCAACTCGTTCAACGGGACCATCCTCTCGCCGACCATCGCCGCCGGTTACGAGCTGCTCCCCGGCTGGCGCGTGGGCGCGAGCTTCGAGTGGACCCTCGCCACCCTGAAGCTGTCCAACGCGTCGCAGGAGCTGAACCAGGGCGGCGTCGGGTCGAGCCCGGCGAGCAACGACGCTCGCGCCGCCATCAACGTGAAGGACCTCTTCGTCCCCGGCTTCACGCTCGGCACCATCTATAGCCCGATCAAGAAGCTCGACATCGCTGCCTGGTACAAGTGGAGCGCGCCCATCGACGCGAGCGGCAACCTGACCGCGGCCGCTGGCTACTACGGCACCGGCACCCCGACGACCACCGACGTCTCCAAGGTGAACTGCGGCGGGCAAACGCCCAACGCGGCCTGCGGTCCCAACGGCCCCGGCGCGTCGTTCAAGGTCAACGTGCCCCAGGAGGCGAAGATCGGCTTCCGCTGGCACCAGCCGCGCCATGACATCGAGCAGGATCCGCACCTGCGCGATCCGATGTCGCAGGACATCTACGACATCGAGCTCGACCTCACCTACGCCAACGACAGCGCGATCGACAACTTCCAGATCCGCTTGCCGGGCCAGGGGACCATCCTGCTCAACGGCACGCCGGGGTACATCCCGCCGAACGCCGACGTGCCCCACATGTTCCACGACGTGTTCGGCGCGCGCCTCGGTGGCGACTGGAACATCATCCCGGACAAGCTCGCCCTGCGCGCCGGCGCGTACACCGAGAGCGCGGCCATGCGCGCCGTCTACCAGAACATCGACTTCCCCGATGGCCCGCGTATTGGCTGGGCAGGGGGCGCGGCCTACCGCATCCACTTCGCCAAGATCGACGGCGACACCCCGCCGGGCAAGCGCGCCGCCAAGACGCTCGAGATCATGGTCGGCTTCATGCACACGCTGATGTTCTCCTCGTCGACGCAGGACGGGCAGATCAAGGCGATCGCCGGGACGCAGTGCCAGGACGTCACGCAGAACAACGCGGGCGCGGCCACCTGCAAGAACGGCTTGCAGAGCTACCGGACGACCTGGTCGGTGAACAACGGCACCATCACCAACGCCGTCAACCTCATCAACCTGGGCGTCAACTACCGCTTCTGAATCGGAGCGCGAGCGCGCTCCTCGGTCTGTCAGGTCCGGCGGTCCATGCGTATATTGGGCCGCGCATGAACAATCATCGAAACGTCATCGTCATCGGCTCGGGTCCTGCCGGGCACACCGCGGGGATCTACACGGCGCGCGCCAACCTGAAGCCGCTCATGTTCGAGGGGCAGGTTCGCGGCGGGATCCCCGGCGGTCAGCTGATGATCACCAACGACGTGGAGAACTACCCGGGCTTCCCGGCGAAGATCACCGGTCCGGACCTGATGAAGGCCTTCCGCGACCAGTCGATCCACCAG
>JAMFST010000614.1 GCA_026225435.1 Labilithrix luteola | reverse complement strand
GTAGAGCTGCGAGCCGCTGTAGCCGGTGCCGGTGATGACGATCTGGCAGACCGGCGCGTTGGACGGATCGTAAGGGAGCACGAACGGAGGGAGGAGACCGAGCGACTTGGGCGCGCCGGCCATGGCGAAGGCCGCCTCCGCCTGCACCAGCGTCTGCGCCGCGGTGAGGTCGGTGCCCCACTTGAGCCACACGTAGACGAGGGCGAAGTTGTTGCGCGAGAGGCTCTCGACGTGATCGACGCCGGTGGTCGCGGCGACGTAGCGCTCGATGCGCCAGGCGACCGCCTTCTCCACGTCCTTGGCCGCGAGCCCCGGCGCGACCTCGCCGATGATGAGCACCGGCGGGGTGAGCTCGGGGAAGGTGTCGACGCTCATGCGCGGCGTGACCACGCCGGCGAAGACCACCACCGCGATGCAGAGCATCAGGATGGCGATGGGGTTGCGCAGCGACAGACCGGTCACGGCGTCACGCTCCCGGCGGGCGTCACCGCGATGGGCGCCTCGAGCTTGCCGGCGACGCGGTCACCATCGACGAGGAGCGTGCGACCGGCGGTGACCACCTTGGCACCGGCGCCGAGCGAGGCCTCGAGGAGCAGACGGCCCCCCTCCTCGCCGATGACGTTCACGGTCCTGGCGCGCGCGACCTCCCCGTCGATGACGTAGATCGTCGCCTTGGTTCCGCGGACGGTGGCGCCGTACGAAGGGATGGCGACGACCGGGACGCTCGCGCCGTAGGCGATGTGCGCCTCGCCGGTGGTGTCGACGGGGATGGCGAGATCCTTGTTCGGAAGGTCGACCTCGAAGTGCACCGTGCGCGTCTCCGGATCGGCGTGGGGGGCGCGACGGGCGATGGGGCCGGCGACGTCGAGGCCGACCGCGTCGGCGCGGATGGCGACCTGCGTGCCCGGTGCGACGACGGCGAAGTCGTTCTCCGGCACGTCGGCGACGAAGCGCGCGGTGGTGCGATCGACGACCGAGACGAGCGCGGTGCCCGGGCGGACGAAGGCCCCCGGATCGACATAGCGATCGCCGACCTCGCCGTCGAAGGGGGCGCGGAGGAGGCAGTCGCCCACCTCGAGGCTCGAGTGCGCCAGCTGCGCCTTCTGCGCCTCGAGCTGGGCCATCGTGGAGGCGCTCTGCGCCTGCGCCTGCTCGGTCTCGTTGACCGAGGCGAAGCCGCCTTCCTGGAGGCGCGTGGTGCGGTTGGCCTCGTCGGCGATCGCCTTCTGGCGCGCGTCGACCGAGCGCGCGGTGAGCTCGGCGGCATGGGAGAGCGTGCTCGCGTTGCGGCAGTCGAGCGAGGCGAGCACGTCGCCGCGGTGGACCGTCGCGCCGGGACGGACCAGGACGGTGTCCACGTACGACGCGAGGAACTGCGGCCCGACGTCGGCCGAGACCCACGGGCGCAGCGAGCCGACGTACACCTTGTGCGCGCGGAAGGTGGCGGCCGTCGTCTCGACGAAGGAGACCGGCTTGGGGGTCGCGTCCAGCGCGACGTGGTTCACCTTCGCCTCGGCGCGGGCCATGAGCAGCGCCCCGACGAGCACCAGGGCCACCGCCCCGGCCAGGATGACGAGGTGACGACGGCGGTTGCCGCGCGGGCGATCCGTCTCGGGAAGCATCTCGGGAAGCTCGTTCGGCGACTCATTCATGGTGCAGGTCCTCGGCGACCGCGCGGCCGAGCGCGGCGCGCGCCCGGGCAAGCTCGAATTCCCCCTGGGCGAGCTGGATCTCCGCCTCGGCGCGGAGCTCCTCGGCGTCGGCCAGCTCGACGGCGTTGCTCATCCCCTCCTCGAAGCGCGCGCTCGCTTGCGTGTCGTTGGCGACGGCGGCGTCGACCGATCGGTGGAGGACCTCGAGCGCGTCGCGCGCGGAGACGACGTCCACGTAGGCCTGGCGGACTGCGGTGGCGATGCGCTGGGCGACGGCGTCGCGATCGGCGCGAGCGCGCGCCTCGAGATCGCGCGACTGGTCCGCGCGGTGATCGACGGTCGCATCGAAGAGCGGCCAGGCGAGCACCAGCCCGACGTCCCAGTTTGGCACGCTCGGCAAGAAGCCCGAGCCGCTGGGGGCCGCGCCGCTCGACGGATCGGCTCCGCCGGCGTTCACCGAGACCGCGCCGGTGGCCATCAGGTTGGGGTTCGTCTCCGCCGCGATGGCCCGCGTCTGCTTCTCCTGCGCCCGCGCCACCGCCGTCGCGCGGACGATCTCCGGGTTCCGCCGCGCAGCCTCGGCGAGCTCGTGATCGAGCGCGGGCAGCTCACCGAGCGCCGGAGGTGTATCGGCCGCGTCGAGGTTGGCCGAAGGTGCGCCCAGCGCCGCCGCGAACACCGTCTGTGCCGCGGCGATCCCCTGCCGCGCGTGGACCCGCTCGAGGTCGTAGCGCGCGACCGTCGCCTCGGCGCGGGTGAGCTCGATGGGCCGGCGCATCCCCGCGGCCACTCCCGCTCGCGCCTGATCGCGGTGGACGATCGCGCGCTGGTAGGCACGCTCGGCGGCGGCGAGCACCGCCTTGGCCGTGTGCACCGCGAAGTACGTCTCCTCCACGTCGTAGTCGACGACGACCTCGACGCCGCGCTCGGCGCTACTCTCGGCCTCGGCGCGAAGATCGTCGGCGGCCACCTGGGCGCTGATGCGGCCGAAGCTGAACACCTCCTGGTGCACCCCGATCCCGACCAGGCTCGTCGCCCGCGGGGACAAGACGGCGTTGTCCGGCGTGCGCGCCGTGGTGGCGCTGACCCTCGGGTTGTCGAACCCCGCGACCCCGACGTAAGAGCCGGTCGTGTTGTTCGTCGTGCCGCCGAGGAGCTGCGCGGTGCCGGTGAAGGTCGGCAGCCAGCGCGCTCGGTCCGCAGACGCCAGGTCCTTGCTGGCGAGGAGGCTGGCGCGCGCCGCGGCGAGCTCGGGCTTGTGCGCGCGAGCAAACTCCAGCGCCTGAGGAAAGGTGAGCACCTGGGATGGCGGCAGCGCCTCCGCCGACCGAGCCGCCGTGGGCGTGACGGCACCCAGGAGCACCACCATCGCTGCAACGCGCCGGACCATGGCGCCCCCCTCAGCGAACCGCGTACCAGCCGGGCGGCGCTCGCCTTTGTGCGTCACCTCCGCGTCGGAGCGTCTCCACGATGGGGAAATTCTCCGAATCGATCCGGAAATTTTCCGCCGGCGAGCGACACCGCAGCGCGCTCCCGCCGGGCGGCCGCGCGCAAGACGTGGTGGCCCGCGGGTTGCTGGCTCTCCTCGCCGTGACACCGGCATCCGCGTTCGCTACCACTCTGCGACGCGCTCGCTTGCACGGTGGTGCCCGCTCGCTGCCGCGCCCTCGTCCGATGCCACTCCGCTCTCTGTTCTCCCCGCCGCACCTGCTCGCCCGCGGACGGCTCACGGCGTCGCGCATCGTGCTGGCGATGGTCAGCGTCATCGCTCTGCTCGGGGTGCTCGCGTACATGGACCAGACGCACGAGACGCAGGCCGCGCTGGCCGACTTCGCCGCCGAGCAGGTGATGATCGCCCACGCCGCGACGAGCGCGCTCGGGCTCTCGGTGACGGGTGGGAGCGGGCCGGCGCCGGCGAGCGAGGCCTTCCGCGAGATCGCCACCCGCTTGCGCACCCTGGAGCAACCGACGCGGATCCGCGTGCTCGTCGCCCCGCCCGGCTCGACGACCCTGCTCGATCTCGACGGTCAGGCGATCCACTCGGCCCCCCTCGAGCAGCTCCTCGCGCAGCCGAGCGCAGGCTCCTGGGTGCGCCTCAACCACGCGCAAGCGGAGGAGATCGGCCTCACGCCGCGCACGGCCGTCGCCGGGATGTCCGAGCTGGCCAGCGCCGGCGGTGCGACGGACCACCCGTGGCACCTCTTCGTCGTCGCCAGCGCTCGCCACGAGAGCGACCGTCAGGAGCGCGGGCTGCGCCGGACGGCGCTCGGCTTCCTCTTCGCCTCGGCGACGGTCATCGTCTTCGGATCGCTCGCCTTGCGCATCCAGCGCAAGGAGATCGACCTGGCGCAGGAGCTCGCCTTCACCGAGAGGCTGCGCGAGAAGGACGAGAAGCTCGTACGAGCGGACAAGCTGGCTACGCTGGGGGCCATGGCCACGGGCATCGCGCATCAGGTGGCCACGCCGCTGGCCGTCATCGTCGCCCGCGCCGATCGCCTCGCGCGGCGCGTGACCGAGGACGACAAGGCGGCGCACGCGGTGCAGGTGATCAGCGAGCAGGCCGACCGCATCCACGTGATCATCCGCTCGTTCCTCCAGATCGCCCGCGGCGGCTCGCCGGCCCTCGAGCACGTCGAG
>JAMFST010000613.1 GCA_026225435.1 Labilithrix luteola | reverse complement strand
GGTGAGGCTCGGTGTCTCCATGGAGTCGCCGACGTAGTCCCCCTGGCCGGCGGCGTACGAGAGGGTGCTCAGCGTCGTCGCTCCGTCGTCGATGGTGAGGACGCCCGCGCTCTCCGGTGTGAGCGACTCGTTGGCGCCGCCGTCGAGGGCGCTGCCGCTGCAGTACTGGCAGTTGTTCACCATGGCGCCGCACGGGCTGGTGCCGCCGCCGCTGCTGCTTCCGCTGGCGGTCCCGAACGCGCCGACGACGATGTACGGCGACGCAATGCTGCTGCCGCCGATTGTCGTGGTGCCGCCCCCCTGGAAGCCGATGCCACCGCTGGTGGTCACGGTGGTCCCGCCGCCGCCTGCGCTGTCGCCAGCGGTGCTTGCGTCGCCGGTGCCCGCGCCCGTGCCTCCGTCGGCGCCGGAGGCGTCGTCATCGTCTCCGTTCGAGCACCCCATCAAGAGGCCGCAACAGACGAACACCCCGAACCCAATGAGCTGGCGCATGCACTTCCCCCCCGGGAGACGAAGCGATGACAGTAGAGCGATTGGCGAGCGCGGCCGCTCCGAACGAACGCGGCGTTCCGATAAGTCGGAACGCCGACCACATCCACGACGCGGGTGCCGCGGCGAGTCAGAAGTCGCTCTCGTAGCAGCCCGTATCCGGCGCCTTGCCGTAGGCCCGCGCCCCCCCGCCGAGCGCGTTGCTGGGGAACTGCGCGCTGTTGCCATGATCGATCGCCGGTGACCCGGCCTGCAGATGGAAGTCGCCGCCGCTGAGCGCGGGCTTCACCAGCTTCGGATCGGCGACCAGGTCGTGCGCTCCCGCGGCCAGCGGATCGCTCGCCGTCCCGCAGCCGTAGGACGCGCCGTTGAACAGCACGTTGAAGTCCGAGGTGACCTTGGTGTTGCTGCAGTTGCTGCTCACGTAGCTCCCCGTGCGCGCGTACATCACGTTGTCCTCGATGAGGACGTCGGTGCCGACGTTGGCGAAGATCTCCCCCTCCTTGATCGCCGCGTTGTCGCTGTAGGCGGTGTTGTACAGAAAGTCGACGTGCGAGCTGTGGAAGGCGTGGATGCCCGAGCCGCCGTTGCCGTACACGAGGTTGTTCGCGACCAGCGTGCGCCCCGTGTAGAGCACGTTGCTCGACTGCGTGTTGTCGTTGTCGTCGATGATGATGCCGTTGCCGTCGGTGATGGTGTAACCGGCATTCGCGTTGCCGATCTTCTCGACGTTCCCGTAGCTGGTGTTGCGCAGGACGAAGTTGCGGTAGCCGGTGTCGGTCGCCTGGTTGCGCATCTCGTAGAGCGAGATGCCGCTGGCGGCGTACGGCGAGTAGAAGGCGTTGCCGTAGGTGACGCTGTCCTGGACGGTGATGAAGTCGGCCTGGACGGAGCCGATGCCGCCGGCGGGGTTGTCGTGGGAGACGCAGTTCTGCACGGTGACGTGGTGCACGTTGACGCTCGCCGTGGAGGTGAAGGCCTCACCGAGGGCGATGCCGCTCGAGTTGGTGGGTGACGTGAGCGTGTGCTCGTCGCTGGTCGCCTGCGCGAGCGTGAGGTTGGGGCTGTTGCCGCTCACCTCGAAGCCGTCGAGCACCACGTAGCCGATCGAGCCGGTCGAATTTTGCGGCGGGCTCACGGCGATGCCCGCCCAGTTGGTGGAGGCGACCTGGATGACCGGGTGCTGGCCCGGATAGGCCTGGTAGAGGATCCACGCGCTCGCGGTGCCGCCGCGGGTGACCCACAGCGGCGCGTAGGCGGAGGGATCGCTGTACGTACCGTTCATCACGTAGACCGTGTCGCCCGGGGCGGTGAGGTCGGAGGCGTGTTGCAGCGTCTTGAAGGCGGTGGCCTGCGCCTTTCCGTCGGCGCCGTCGCTGCCGCTCGGTCCGTTCACGTAGTAGGTGGCGCCGCCGCCGGTCACCGGCTTGGGCGCGAGCGGCAAGGTGGGGACGAGCGCCGGGTTGGTCCCGGAATCGCCCGCGTCCCCCGCGCCGCCGTCCCCGCCCGCGTCGCTCGTCATCATGCCGGTGGTCGTGGCTGAGATCGCGTCGCTGTCTCCGCCATCTCCCACGTCGCCGCCGTCGCTGCTCGTCACGGTCCTTCCCCCGCCGCCGTCCCCAGAGGGATCGTCGGAGGCGCTCGAGCAGCCGACGACGAGGAGCGGGACCAACACGAGACCGAGGAGTGCGCGCATGCGGAGCGCCCTCATCGCAACATTCGCACCAGCCGTGTGACAGCAGAAAAGCATCGAACACGGCTCGCGCAGGTGTGACGCCGCGCGCAGGGGGTGTGCAGCGTTCGTACACCTCGAGCTATGGTGCCGCGCCGATGGCCGCGCCCCCCCGCCAAGCGAGCTCCGATCCGCGCATGCGCACGCAGGTGGTCGGCCCGACGCTCGCGTACATTCGATCGACCGGCCTCGACCCGACGCCGCTGATCGAGCGCTTCGGGCTCCCGGAGGGGGCCGAGCACGATCCGGAGTTTCCCGTCGCGCTCTCGACGTTGCAGGCCTTCTACGAGAAGGCCGAACGCTTCTCCGGCGACCGCTTCCTCGGCGTGCACTCGGCGCTGCACATGCCGCGCGGATCGTTCGGGCTCGTGGAGTTCATCTGCCGCAGCGCCCCCACCATCGGCGAGGTGCTCACGCGGCTGTCGCGCTACACCTCGCTGCTGACGGAGCTGATCCTCATCACCGCCACCCGCGTCCCCGGTCCACCCGGCCTCGGCGACGAGGTGATCGTCGAGCACAAGATCCCCGGCCACCGGCTCTGCGTGGGGCGCCACGGGAACGAGTTCTTTCTCACCATGTTCATGCGCCACGCGCGGCTCTTCAGCGCTCAGCCGGTGGTGCCGCGGCGCGCGTGGCTCGCCCATCCAGAGCCGGCGGACGTGTCCGAGCTGCGGCCCATCCTCGGCGACGATCTGCGCTTCGACGCCGGGAGCAACGGGCTCGCGCTCGACGCACGCGTGCTCGATCTGCCCGTCGGCAGCCACGACGCGGCGCTCTTCGCCGTCCTGCGCGCGCAGGCGGAGGAAGCGCTCGCGCGGCTGGAGACCGCGGGGGCGCCGCCCGGGAGCGACGATCTGCTGCGCCTGGTGCACCGGCAGATTCACGTGGCGCTCCCCGACGGCGCGCCCGATCTGGCGCTGGTCGCGAAGGCGATGGGGCAGAGCGCGCGCACGCTGCAGAGGCGCCTGACGGAGAAGGGGACCAGCTTCCAGCGCGAGCTCGACGCGGCCCGCAGGGATCTCGCGCAGGCGCTGGTGGCCGACGCGCGCCTGCCGCTGGGCGAGATCACCTTCCGCCTCGGCTACGCGGAGGTGAGCGCGTTCCTCAAGGCGTTCAAGCGCTGGACGGGGAGCACGCCGACCCGCTTTCGTCAGTCGTAGCGCGCCCTCGCGCGTGGCGCGCGCGGACAGCATTCTGGCGGGACCGGACACTGACGATCGAGGTCGTGTCGGGTCATGTAGTGCGCATGCACTCGACCACTCGCTACCTCGGGATCCTCGTCGTCGCCTCCGTCGCCGCGGGCTGCTCTTCGTCCTCCGACGACACGAGCTCGTCGCAAGACGCGCTCTCGGCGATGCAGCTGAACGGCGCGTACACGGCGAGCGACGCCACCGGCACCGTGCGCGAGATCATCTTCCAGGGGACCTCGGAATACGTCCTGTACCGCGAGCCCTGCGCCGACGGGAATCCGTGCATCGAGGAGGGGACCTACGCGCTCGACGCGGCGCACACCTCGCTGTCGCTGACCGACTCCACCACCGGCCAGACCACGACCTTCCCCTTCCACCCCGACCAGGTCGCCTCGCCGACGACGACGCAATCGGTGAAGCCGCAGGGGCTGATCAGCGATGGCGGCACGCTCATCTACTCGCCGGACGCCGGCGCGCCCATCAGCCTCGTCCTGTACAACGCGGGCGTCGCGCTGGTGAAGGCCTTCACCATGAGCGAGGAGGGGGACGTCTCCTCCAGCTTCCAGTCCAACGACGGCTCGCCGCTGGGCGCCGATCCGAGCGGGAGCCCGGCGAAGTATCCCTTCGTGCTGGCCAGCGGGATCATCACGTCGCCGACGAAGAACAACTTCTTGAACGTGCCGGCCGCCTTCATGGCCGACGGTCACCAGGTCTACGTCGCCGATCTCCCGCCGCTCGACAGCACCGAGGTGCGCGCCCCGGCGCTCGCCCAGGCGATCGACGCCGCTCTCGCCCAGTTCGGGGCGACCAAGGTGAACATCATCGCCCACTCCTCCGGCGGCACCGACGCGCGCTATGCCATCAGCACCCTTGGGTACGGCGATCGCGTCGCCTCGCTCACGACCATCTCGAGCGCGCACCACGGCACGCCGGTGGCCGACGCCGCCCTGCAGCTGCTCCCGTATCCCGGCCTCGATCCGGTGCTGGACGGACTCGCCAGCCTCTTCGGCCGCACCTTCAGCGACGTCGCCAGCGACAGCCACATCCGCGCGATGCTCACCTCGATCTCCACCGCCAACGCCGTCACCTTCAACGCCAACAACCAGGACGACGCGCGCGTCTACTACCAGTCGTGGGCCGGGGTCGCGGACATCGGCGGGTTCGCCGGACCGAACGACGACGCTACCTGCGAGGGGATGCACTTTGGCGGCAACTCCGAGTCGGGCATCGTCCACCCGTTCATGGCGCCGATGGCCGCGGTCATCACCACCGAGACGCCCGGTGCGGCCAACGACTCGATGGTGCCGACGGCGAGCGCCAAGTGGGGCACCTTCCGCGGCTGTGTCCCGGCCGATCACCTGTCCGAGATCGGTGACCCGTCGCAGGCGAGCGCGGTCGACGCGAACACCGACTTCGACCACGTGCGCTTCTACCGGACGGTCGCCTTCGACCTCGCGGCCAAAGGCTACTGACGGCGACGGACGGCGGAAGTGAGAAGGATCCGCGCACACGTCGCGGCCCACCCGGTCCACCGGAGAGCGGTCCGTCCGCGAACCTGTCGCCCAAGGTGGGCAAGCGACGAACCGCTGCGAAACAAGGCGTTTCATGGCGACCGCGGGCCGCGCCGAGAGTGGCCCACCCGTTGCTGGAGGAGCGGACATGAGCCGCTCGTCCCTCGCGCACTCCGTCGTCGCCGCAGTCGCTCCGCTGCTCGTGGCGCTCGCTGCCAACGCCTGCTCGTCGCCGGCCTCGACGACCTCCTCGGCCGATCCGGCGAACCCCTCCGAGACCGTCACCGAGGACAGCGTCGCCGACATCGCCGCCAACGCGGACTCGACCCTCGACGGCGAGTACACGACCAGTGACGTCGGCCCGATCGAGGACATCAGCTTCTCCGGCGGGACCAGCTACGTCATGTGGCCGAGCCCCTGCCCTGCCTCGGGCAGCTGCCTGTCGATCGGCACCTACGCCGTCAGCTCCGACGGAGCGCAGATCACCTTGACCAACGGCGCCACCGGCGACGCGACCACGCTCGCCTACCAGGCGCTCACGGCCACGCCGGACACCATCGTCCCGACGACCGACGAGCTGCACACCGAGGGGCTGGTCACGGCGGACGCCGGCGCGCTGGTGAAGTCCACGGTGAAGACCGCGACGGTGGGGACGCAGAGCGTGAAGCTGGTCACGCCGGTGGCCAAGCTGATCTCGAGCTCCAACGGCAACTGCGAGATGTCCCTCCCGCTGAGCGGCGACCCTTCCAGCTTCCTCGCGGCGGCGAAGAAGGCGCTCGCGGCCAAGGGGGGCACCATCTCCGGGTCGACGACGGCGGGCAGCTTCTCGGTCCCCGCACCTCTGGGCACGGTGACGGGCAGCTACAGCGTGGCCAACAGCGCGGCAACATTGAAGATCTCGCCCGACTCGCTCGGCCTGCTGCAATCCTGCAGCGCGGTCTACAGCGCGCTCAAGTCCGCCCTCGGTAACTGAGCGTTAAGGAGGCCGCCCCCGGTCGAGCGGATGCTACAGCTGGAGAATGCGTCGTTCGCCCCTCCCGTACGCCCTCGTCGCCGCTGCTCCGCTCTTCGTGGCGCTCGCCGCCTGCTCCTCGTCCTCGAACGACAGCGCGAGCCCGGCGAGCAACCCTGCGCAGACGGCCGGTGACAGCGGCACGACCATCATCGCCGCCAACGCCGACTCGACCCTCGACGGCGAGTACGCCACCAGCGACGTCGGCCCGCTCGAGGACATCACCTTCTCGGACGGCACCGACTACGTCATGTGGCCGAGCACCTGCAGCTATGGCCCCGCGCCCGAGGCCGGTACGCCCACGGGCAGCTCGGGCAGCTGCCTGTCGATCGGCACCTACGTCGTCAGCGCGGACGGTACGCAGATCACCCTGACGGACGGCGCGACGGGTGCTGTCACCACCGTGGCCTACCAGGCGCTGACCGCGATCCCCGACGACGAGCTCACGACGCAAGGGCTGGTCTCGACCGATGCCGGTTCGCTCATCAAGTCCACGGTGAGCACGGCGACGGTGGGGACGCAGACGGTGAAGCTGGTGGTGCCGGTCGCCAAGCTGATCTCGAGCTCCAACTCCAACTGCGTGATGTCGCTGCCGGTGAGCGGCGACCCTTCGAGCTTCCTCTCCGCGGCGATGAAGGCGCTGGCGGCCAAGGGGGGCACCATCACCGGCACGACGACCGCCGGCTCGATCTCGGTCCCCGGCCCGCTCGGTCAGGTGAACGCCACGTACACGGTGGCCAATAGCGCCGCGCAGCTGACCGTCGCCCCCGCCTCGCTCAACTTCCTCCAGAGCTGCAGCAAGGTGTACAGCGCGCTGAAGGCGGCTCTGGGAACCTGAACGACCGAACCTGACGCTCAGGCGCCGCCGTCGGGCTTGGTCGCGGCGATGAACTTCCAGACGACCGCGCCCGCCTCGTTCCAGATCTCGTGATCGAGACCGGGGACGAGGCAGAAGGTCACCGGCGCGAGGGTGCAGCCGTTGGAGCTGACGCACGGGCTGGGGGTGGTCGCGGTCGTCGGCGTCGCCTGGGGGGCGGCGAGATCGTCGTTGCCGGCATCCGGGTAGTACGCGCAGTCCTTGGCCGCGTTGGCGCACTTGTTCGCCTGGTCCCAGTACGACGCGGCCTGCTCTCCGTTGGCCGGCGGCAGCACCGTGTCCGCCGTGCCGTGGATGATGAGCGCGGGGACCGGGCCGGTCGTGCCGACGCAGTCCGGGTAGTCCGCGGCCTCGTTGCCGGTGGGTGCCTCGCCAGACATCGGCGCGACGCCGCTGACGACGCTGGAGCGCCAGCGCGCGTACTGGTTGGCCATGTACCCGCCGGAGCTGATGCCGGTGACGAAGACCTGCTTGTCGACGCAGGCGAGCTTCTCGAAGGTGGTGATGATCTGGTCGAGGTAGTCGACGTCGTCGTTCCCCGTCGGCGCGCCCGCATCGGCCAGCGGCGGGTACGGGTACTTCCCCGGATCGGCGTAGAGGTTCCACGCGTTGTTCGCCGGCGGGTTCACGTTGTTCGTCCCGTTGGGGTAGACGAACACCGCCTCGGCACCGGCGGCCGTCGCAGCCTGCTCCAGGCCGAACGTCCGGTACATGTCGGCCCCCTGTTCGCCGTCGCCGTGCAGGATGATCACCAGCGGGACCTTGGTGGTCGTGGTGGCGCAGTCGAGCGGCACGGTGATGTCGTAGGTGCGCGCGGTCCCCTGCACGGTCATCTTCTGCCCGGTCACGTGATCGGGGGCGGGTCCGGCGTCGAGCTGCGAGGCGGCGTCATTGGGCGCGGCATCGCTCGAAGGGGCGCCGTCGCCCGGCGCGGTCGAGCCATCGTCCCCCGAAGGCGCGAGCTCGTCCCCCGGCGTCACCTGGCCGTCCGCCGTCGCGGTGGCGTCGAGCCGTCCACCGTCGCCGCCGTTCGTGTCGTCGTCGTCGCCATTGCCGCAGGCCGCCAGCGTCACCACGGGGAGCACACCCACCACGGCCGCCAACGCGAGACAGACCACGCCTGATTTCATGGACCTGAGCGTACCAGCGCGTCCCGGGACACCACCTCCCCCGTGATGGCGCAGGCCGGCAAATTCTGCTGGTGCGCCCCTTGCTTAGCGGTGGAGTTTATCGAGCGCGTGCGCAGCCATTTCCGGGCGTCCGGGGAGAACTGCCGCGCAACCGAGACCTTACGTCGCGACGGCGCTGTCCCCACCGAGACAGCATGTCTCACCCCGCCGCGGCACGATGAGACACGAAGACCCACGAGAGGCTCCCCGATGGCCACCAGCACGCAGACCGCCCCCGTCGCCCAGCAAACGTCCGCGTCGGACGGAAAGGAGCCCGGCACCAAGGCCTCTCGCGGCTCGATTCTCCTCCTGGAGGACGACGAGACGCTCGCCTCGCTCCTCGCGCGCGTCCTGCGCGGTGAGGGCTACCACGTGGAGCTGCTCGACAACGCCGACGACCTGCCGACCGCCGCCAAGCTGGGGCGCTTCGACGTGGTGCTCTCGGACATTCACCTGGCGAACGGCACCAACGGGAACGACGTGCTCAAGAGGGTGCGCGCCCAGGTCGACGGGCTGCCGGTCATCCTCATGACCGCCTACGCGGACATCGAGGGGGCGATGGGCGCGGTCAGTGGCGGCGCCTACGACTACCTCGCCAAGCCGGTCGAGCCGAACGATCTGAAGCGGATGGTCGGCGAGGCGGTCGCGCGGCGCAAGCTGGCGGAGACCAAGGTACCCGTCCTCGACGCGCGCTCGCAGATGGCCATCGAGGCGAGCATCGTGGGCACCGCGCCGGCGATGATCGGCGTCTACAAGACGGTGGCGCAGGTGGCGGCGACGACCGCGACGGTGCTCATCATCGGCGAGAGCGGCACCGGCAAGGAGCTGGTCGCCCGCAGCATCCACAACAAGTCGCCGCGGGCGAACAAGCCGTTCGTGGCGGTGAACTGCGCCGCGCTCCCCGAGTCGATCCTGGAGAGCGAGCTGTTCGGGCACGAGCGCGGCTCGTTCACCGGCGCCACCGGGATGAAGCGCGGTCTGTTCGAGGAGGCCAACGGCGGCACGCTCTTCCTCGACGAGATCGGCGAGATCAGCCCGAAGATGCAGGTGCAGCTGCTGCGCGTGCTCCAGGAAGGCGAGATCCGCCGGGTCGGCGCGCAGGAGGTCATCAAGGTGGACGTGCGCGTCGTCGCCGCGACCAACCGCGATCTGAAGGCCGAGGTGACCGCCGGACGGTTCCGCGAGGACGTGTTCTTCCGCCTGCAGGTGGTGACCTTGCCGGTTCCTCCGCTGCGCGAGCGGCGCGGGGACATCCCGCTGCTCGTGCACCACTTCCTGGTGCGCCACGCCGAGCGGCTCGGGCGCTCGGTGCCGCGGGTGGCCGACGAGGCCATCGCCTTGATGTCGACGTACAAATATCCGGGCAACGTGCGCGAGCTCTCGCACATCGTCGAGCGGGCG
>JAMFST010000612.1 GCA_026225435.1 Labilithrix luteola | reverse complement strand
GGCGAGGGGATGGCGGCGAGCACCGTCCGGGTGTCGATCACCGTGGCGAACTCGCCATGGAGATCGGAAAGAGCGACAGCGTGGATCTGCTCGGCGGAGTGCGTGATCCCATCAGGCCCCAGGCGGTCGAAGGTGGCGGTGGCGTCGGACACGAGCCAGACGTCGAAGCCCAGGTTGCCCGCCATGCGGACGGTGGTGGACACGCAGTGGTTGGTGGTCAGCCCGGCGACCACCAGCGTGTCGTGCCCCGCGGCGCGCAGATCGGCCTCGAGCGAGGTGCCGATGAAGCAGCTGTGCACGCGCTTCTCGATCACCGGCTCCCCGGGGAGCGGAGCGAAGCGGTCGAGGAAGTCGTTCCCCCGTTGCCCGGGCCGCAGCGGCGAGCTCGCCGAGGTCGACATGTGCTTGCCGTGAATCACGGGGCGGCCGCTGCTGCGGAAGGCCACGAGCAGCTCGGCGACCCGCGCCTCCATCTCCGGGTTGTTCCGGCGGCCCCAGCTCGGATGACGGAACCCTGTCTGCAGGTCGACCAGCAGCAAGGCTGCGTCGAGCGGGAGTGTCTTCATGATCGATCGCGCCCCTCAGAAGCCAGAAAAGTTCAACTTCAGGACCGGCTTGTCGGCCTCGATGTCGCGACGAAAGCGGCTCCACGCATCGAGCGTCGGGGCGTCGAGCACGTCCGGGTCGCGGTACTGGTGAAAGAGCGCGTAGTTCATCGAGCGCTGCAGGGCGAGCAGGTCCGGGATGGCCTCGAGCCATTCGCGCGCGCAGGCCCGCAGCTCGCGGTACCCACGCAGGAAGGGGGCGAGGAAGGCCGCCGCCGCGTCCTCACGTGCCCCCGCCGGCTCGCCTCGCGCCACGTAGAAGAGGATCACCGCGATGTCCTTCACGAACCAGGCGTACTCGCAGTTGTCGAAGTCGAAGACGGTGATCCGCCCCTCGTCGAAGCAGAAGTTGTGCGGGTGGAGATCCGCGTGGATGAGACCGTACCCGTCCTCGGTGCGCGGCAGGCGGTCGAGCCGGGCGATGATCTGCGCGGCGCGCTCGCGCACCAGCTGCTCGTCGGACGGCGCGAAGCGGGCCACGTCGACCACGTCGTACTCGTGCCACTCCTGGCGCTTGTGCAGAGGGTTGGTCAGCCGGTAGCCCTGGGCGCGGTTGTGCAGGCGCGCGAAGATGCGCCCGAGCTCTTCGAAGAGCGCGGCGTTCCAGTAGCGCTCCTTGAGCGGCGGCGCGTCGTCGAAGACGTACCCGGGCGCGCGCGCGAAGGCAGTGGCGACGAAGTACTGACCGGGCTCGTCGTCCTCGATCTGCTCGACGAAGTGACCGGATTCGGCCAGCACCGGCGCCGACACGGGGATCCCCGCCGCCGCCAGGTAGCGGACGAAGCCGACCTCGCCGAGCGTGTAATCGAGGCTGCGACGCGCGCTGTGCGAGAGCCGCAAGATGAGATCGGTACCGTCCTCGCCCGTACATTCGTAGACGAAGTTCTCGAAGGCGGTCAGCGGGGTCAGGTCCTCGGGCATGATCCCGAAGCGGACGGCGGCCTCGTCACGGACGCGAGGGGTGAAGCGGCGAACGAGCTCGGGATGCATCGGAGGCTCCTCAGTCGGTCAGGGACAGCTGGTGGTCACCGCAAGAAAGGACGGTGGAGGTGGCATCGGTATGGACACCGAGGCCGAGGCCGACCTTCAGCGTGGCGGCGAACGTCGGCCCGGTGCGCGGCCGGTTGTAGACGGCGAGATCCTCGCCGGTGAGCGGCCGGCCCGGAGTGCGCCCGATGCGCTCGTTGAGCAGCCGCATCTCGTCACCGACGGCGCGCAGGCAGCGTCGCTCGAGCGCGAAGACATCGGCGGCGACGGCGGCGAGCTCGGCGCGCGCCCGGGCGGACAACGCCGGATGGTCGGGCAACGCCCGCGCGAGAAACTCGGCGATCCGCGCCGGCTCCTCGCACTTCCGTCCCGGATCGAGCTCCAGCATCTCGCGACCGTCGCCATCGCGGAGCCCTTCGCCCGCGCGCGCCAGGAGCCAGCGGTTGACGGCGTTCTCGAGGACGAACGTGTCCACCAGCGAATGATCCACGCGCAGCAGCTCGTAGTGCTCGGTGTCGATGGGCGCATCCAGCAGCGCGTGAAGGTCCGTCCGCGGCTGCTGCTCGGCGAGCGAGACGCGCAGCCGATCGTGGAGCAGCCCCTGCGAGGCTCCGAAGATCCGCACGAGCGACTCGATCCGCTGACCCCGCAGCCCGTACTCGAGCGCCGCGTCGAGGTCGCCGACGCGCGCGGCGATGTCCGGGACCACCTGGATGGGCGCGCTCTCCTCTCCGAGCAGCACCCGGAGATACTCGTCGATCAGCGCGGCCGGCCCGGCGCAGACGCCGTGGGTGCCGTGGTACGTCCCCTCCCGCTCGGCGAAGTCGGCGATGCTGCGCGCGTTCATCGGGCGGTCGCAGCCCGGCTCGCCGGCGATCATCCGCATGCTCTCGGTGGTCACCAGGCGAACGCCGTCGATGAGGCGGAACATCCCGGCGAGCCCGGGATCGAGCTCACCGTTCGGCACCGGGTCCTGCCCGCGGATCATCACGTAGCCGGTGGCCGCCAGGGTGCAGACCGCCAGGAGGTGCACCTCCCCGATGCGAAGCCTTGCCCCGTCGCGCGGGGGCAGGCGGGCAAACAGCGCCTGCCGCAGCTGCTCGCTCAACGACAGCAGCTCCGGCCACCGGCTAGTCATCAGCTTGAGGGCGGTGACGTTCATCGGCCCCTCGGCCTGGTACCGATCGCCGGCGTAGTTGCAGACGCGCCGCTGCGTCGGCGGATCGAGGAAAAGAAAGCGCGGGGTCACGTTGTTCTCCCCCACCTGCCGGCCATCCCGGTCCTTCGCCGGATGGGCCACGCGGTACAGGGGGATGACCGCCTCCAGGTTCCCGAGGTCGACCGCGCGCCCGAACGCCTCCTTCGTGATGACCGGACAGCGGTCGTCGTGCGCGCTGAAGGTGCGCGCCTCGCGGCCCGGCGGAGCCAGGCCCAGCGTCAGAGGATAGGCCTGCGTTTGCATCTTCGGCGCCGCCGCCGCCTCGGTGACCCGCTTCAAGATCTCCTCGTCGAGGAGCGCCTCGAGCAGCTCACGCACCTTGTCCCATTCATGGGGCTCACCGTTCGACCAGCCGATCGCCTCCTCGGCGCGGAAGCTCTCCGTCTCCAGCAGCATGGTGCCGAACGGCAGCAGCTCCGGCTCGTCGAAGATGATCTCCTTCTGCCCGTAGAAGATGTGCAGCACCTCGCGCCCGTCGCTGTCGGTGAGCTTGTCGTGCACCAGTCGGCGGCGCTTGGGGACACAGAGAAGCTCGCTGCGGAGAAGTTCGGTCACGGCGATCATCCTTCAGTTGGTCAGCTTGGTGGCGGCCTTCGACCAGGTGCCTCCGAGCGAGTGGTAGAGCGTTACCCGGTAAGACAAGAGAAGCCGCTGCGCGGAGACTTGCGCACGCTCGAGGGTCGTCACGTTCGCCAGCGCCTGCAGCACCGGCAGGTAGTCCGACAGCCCCTGCTCGAAGAGCTGCCGCGCCTCGAGCAAGACGCGCCGTCCGAGCTCCACCTGCGCCTGCAAGGTGCGCACGTGATCGGTCTGCTTCTGCTCCTGCACCAGCGCGTCCTGCACCCGCTGCATCGCGGTGTTGAAGGCCAACGTGTACTGCCAGTTGCGCCGCTCGATGGTCAGCTCGAGCTGCTCGCCGCGGACGATGCGCTGGCCGCCGTCGAAGACAGGGTACGTCAGGCGCACGCCGAACGACGAGGTGAGGAACTGGTCGCTGAAGTCGAAGCGTTCGACCCCGGCCGCGCCGAACAACTCGATGGTGGGGAGCCAGCTCGAGAGGTTCTGGTTCTTCAGGTGCTCGACCTCGGCGACACGCGACTTGGCAAAGCGCATCTCCGGGCTCTCGCGAAGCAGATCGTTCGGGGTGCCGAGACCGGGCGCGGGTGGCAGCACGGGCAGCTGGCGGTCCAGGGGGACGAGCTGCTGGTTGGTGGTCGGCGGGCGGCCGATGAGGACCGTCAGCCGCGAGTTGAGCAGCGCGAGCTGCGCGTCGATGAGCGGGAGCTGCGACTGCAGCGCCAGGAGGAGCTGCTCCTGCTGGGAGACGACCAGGTGGGGCGTGAGGTGCTGCTCGAAGCGCGCCCGGACGATGCCGAGGAGGTCCTGGCTGTACTTGATCTGGTTGTCGAGCAGGGCGTGGAGCGCGCGCTGCTCGAGGATCTCGAACCACAGCTGCGTGACCTGCTCGGCGAGCGCCTGCGCGAAGGTCTCGGTGCTCTGGGTCTGCTGCTCGACCAGATCATCGGCGGTGCGGCGCTGGGCGTCGAGCTGCCCGAAGACGTCGACCTGGTAGGACGCTTCGACCCCCGCGGTCAGATCGGTATACGTCGTGGTGTACGCCGGGTACGCCGGCTGCCCGGCCGACGCGGGGGTCGCGGGGCTGGCAATGGTCAGGTGTTGCAACGTCGCCGGTAGCCCGATACGCAGCGGCCACAAGGGGCCGCGCGGGGTCGTGGGATCGAGCTTGTTCTCGTAGATCAGGTTCCGCAGATCACGGATCGTGTAGTTGTTGCGCAGGGCCTCCTCGATGGCCGCGTCGAGCGCCGGATCGGCGAAGGCCGTCCACCACAGCTGGTTCGGCCTGGCTGCGGGGCCTTGAGCGGCCGACGGCGCCGGCGCAGGAGACGCCGGGGACGGTGTGGCTGCCGGCGCTGGCCCCGGTGCCGCCGCGGGGACGGCGGCGACCTCCGGGCTGTCCGTGTGGACCTCTGGCTGCGCCAGGAACGTGCGCGGCGGCGGCGGCCCGGGCAGCGGCGGCTGGAGCGACACGGGGCGCACCGCCGCACATCCGCTCGCGAGCAAGAGCGCGCTCGTCACCAGCACCGCCGCGCTTCTCACGGGTGGCTCACGACCAGCACCGCCGGCGCGTGCTTGAGGACGCAGCGAACGGCCACGCCCATCGTCTCGGGATCGAGCGAGGCGAAGCTCTCGTCGAGGATGATCAGCTCGTCGCCTTGCAGCAAGGTGCGGGCGATGTACAGACGGCTCTTCTCCCCGTGCGAGAGCTGCCAGCCGGTCTCGCCGATCATCTCGTCGAGACCGCTCGGCATCTTGGCGATCAGCTCGTCGAGCCCAAGCTCGGTGCACAACGCGCGCGCCTCCTCGCGACTGCCCGCCGAGACGGGCCACTCCCGCCCGAGGAGCAAGTTGTAGGCGAAGCTGCCGGCGAGGACGTGGTTCTCGTGGAACTGCGGAGCCGCCGTGACCCGCCGACGCCAGCCGGACAGGCCGAACGTGGCGCGATCGAGCCCACGCAGGAGCAGCACCCCGGCGTCCGGCGTGCGCAGACCGGTGAGGAGCGAGACCAGCGTCGACTTCCCGCCCCCGGACGGGCCTTCGAGGAGGATGCGGTCGCCGCGATCGATCCGCAGCGAGCAGTTCTCGAGGACGGCGCGCGTCCGGGCTGGGTGACGGAACGTGAGACCGCGACCCTCGATGAGCGTCCCGCTCGTCGCCGTGCTCGGCGTGGCGGTCTCCATCTCCAGCGGCACCCGGGAGGCGAGCTCCGGTCGCGCGACCGCGCGGAGCAGCTCGCGGATCTGCTCGAAGGACGCCGCCGCCAGCGACAGCTGCTGGAAGTAGACACCGATCTCGTCGAAGGCGCGCAGCGCCAGGAGGATGCCGCCCACCGAGATCGCCAGGCTGCTCGCCGGGGAGCGCCCGAGCGCGAAGGAGGGAAGGAGCGTCAAGAGCGCGACCACCAGCCATCCGCCGGGGAGGATCGCCGAGAGCTGCATCGTGCGGACATCCATCCTCCGCGACGTCTCGGCGTACTCGCTGAGACGGCGATCTTCACCGTCGTGCCAGCGCTCGAGGGGGAGCTGCGCCAGCCGCGTGCGGTGGCCGATCATTCGCTCGAGGAGATCGTGGGTGATGTCGATCCGCTCGATCGACCAGCGGCGCTGCGCCCGGTAGTGACGCCAGGCGAGGCCCATCGCCAGCGCGGTCCAGATCGCCAACGCAGTGGCCTGGAGACCGCCCCCGGCGCCGCGGAGCAGGATGACCCCCGCGATGACGAGATCGACCAGCGAGAGCACCGCAAGGAGCCCGCCCCCCAGCGCCAGCAGCTCGACGACCTCGGACTCGGCGACGCGCCCGAAGTGGCGGCCCACGCCGTCGAGACGGATCTCGTCGGGCGTGAGCTTGAGGATGCCGGCGAGGAGCTGCTGCTTGAGCACACCGCCGACGCGCATCGAGAAGAGCCCCTGCCACCACACCTCGAGCAGGCGCAGCGGGATGGCCGCGGCGATCACCGCGATCCAGCCCTGGAACCAGCCGGTCTCGAGGTGCGCCTGGAGCGAGGCGCGGCCGAGGATCCAGAACGAGCCCGCCAGCACCAGCGAGAGAAGGACGTGGTTCGCCAGGATGCCGAGAACGAGCGCCGGCGTGTTGCCGAGGAGCGTGGCGAGGCGCGCGGTGGGCGGCGGACGGAGGATCCATCCGGTGCGCAGCTCGCGCTGACCGAGCCGCTGGAGCAAGAGCTTCGCGCGGACCTCGGCGCGCGCGGCGCCGGCCACGTCGATCCCGGCGAGCAGGAGATCGACCTCCGCGGCGACGCCGGCTTGCTGCTCGTCGCGGAGCAGGTCGAGCACCTGCGCCGTACCGACGGAGATCACCCGCGCGTCCGGTGACAGCAGGCGCACCGTGCTCCGCGTCGCGCCGAGCAGCACCAGGTAGTGCGGCACGCGGTCGCGACGAACCTGGAGGAGCGCCGGCGCCGCCCGCCGGACGACCATCGGGAGCTCGCGGTAGAGCGGCACCACCGGCTCGAGCTCGACCTCCAGGCGGCTGGCGAGCGCACCCATCCAGATGCGGCTCGGCTCGATCGACGCGTCCGGCGCGGTCCACTGGCCGGTCGGTTCGCCGTAGCCCACGCGTCGCGCGAGCTGCTCGATGGCCTCGGGCAGCCGGTCGACGGACCAGAGAAGATCGGCCACTGCCGCCGTCATGCCGCCGGTTTCTCCCGCAGTTGACCGTCGGAGAGCCACCAGTGACGCCAGCTGTTACCGCGCCACAGCGTGGTGTGATTGTCCTGATCGGCCCGCACCAGCTCGGCGTACCGCGAGCTCTGATTCGCCAGCAGCTCGGCGGGCGGTGCGTTCTCGACGATCCGTCCGTCCTCGACCACCAGCACGCGGTCGAACTCCTGCGTCTGCACCACGTCGTGGGTCACACAGAGCAACGTCACGTCGGCCCACAGCCGGCGCGACTCCTGGAGGAGACGCGCGCGCCGCTCGCGGTCCAGACCGCGAAACGGCTCGTCGAGGATCGCCAGGCGGACGTTGGAGCGCAGCATCGCCCGCGCCAGACGCACGCGCTGCCCCTGCCCTCCGGAGACGAGGCCGCCGCTCTCGCCGAGAGACGTCTGCAGCCCCTCGGGGAGCGCCTCGAGGATGTCGAGCATGTCCGCCCCCTTGAGCGCCTCGTCCAGGGACCAGGCGTGCGACGAGTCGTTCCCGTACCGGAGATTGTCGAGCAGGCTCTGGTTCCACAGGTTGATCGACGGGTCCACCCAGGCGGTGACGCGGCGAAGCTTCTCGACGGCCTCCTGGTCGAGCACCTCACCGTCGATGCGAATCTCCCCCTTCGACGGACGGAGCCACCCGAGGAGCAGCCCCACCAGCGTGGATTTTCCCGCGCCCGACGGACCGACGATGGCGACGTGCTCCCCCGGGGCGAAGCTCAGCGACACCCTGTCGAGGAGCACGTGACCGCCCCCCTTGATCCGCACGCGCTGCAGATCGATGGCGACGCCGGTGGCGCGGGTGGTCCCGGTGGTACCGGACGCGCGAGGCACGACCAGCGGCGAGGAAGCTGCCTTCACCGCCCCCTCGTCCCCGTCCTCGAGATCGACGGACTCTGGCCTCGGCTCCACGTTCCCGATCATCTCGAGGAGGCGACGCACGCGGTTCATGACGCTGGGGAGCCCGCGGGTCACCACCAGGAGACGCTGCCCGAGCGTTGGGAAACGCAGCGCCCAGAACACCAGGAGGAGCACCAGCGAAGCGTTGGTGCTCGTGCGCAGGTAGGCGAAGATCAACCAGACGACCAGCCCGTAGCTCACGGTGGTGAGCGCGCCCTCGAAGCCGACGGAGAGCGACTGCAAGGCGAAGCGCGCCTTGGTCCACTCGACGAGCAGCGACTCCTGCCCGCGACGCAGCGAGCGCTCGGCGCCGTGGATGCGGATGGGGGTGAGACCGAGGAGCGCGTCAAGGATGAAGCCACTGAGCGCGCCGGCGTGCGTCTGGATGCGCATGTCGGGCTCGAAGAAGAAGACCTGCGCCACCAGGGGCACGATCAGCGTGACCGAGGCGAGCGCCACGCTGATCGTCCACTCCGCCGGCGCCACCCACACGAGCGCGGCGGTCGTCGCCAGCACCTCGAGGGAGATGGTGATCGCCTGGGCGACCAGGCCGGGCAAGGTGCGCATCGACTGGATGGCGTGACAGCGCGACGCCATGTCGGAGGCGAGGCGGCTCTGGAAGTACCGATCCTCGGTCCTGGGCAGCTTCTCGAAGTACGCCTTGCGCAGGCGCACCTCGAGGCGCCGCCCGAGCCCGAGCAGCCCGAGGGAGATGGGGAGCTGGAGCAGGAGGAGAACCAGGGCCACGAGCGCGAGGACGAGCATCCCGGTGGCGCGCTGCTTCACCGTGCCCAGATCGCGCCCGAGATCGAGCACGGCGCGGAGCATCAGCGCCTGGAGGATGCGCCCGCCCGTGGCGAGCACCAGCCCGACGGCGAGGAGGACGGGGATGCTGGTGGGGTCCTCCGCCAGCAAACCGAGCAGCGTGCGACGCGGGCTGACCTGCGAGGCGAGGAGAGCCGTCGCCAGCTCCGCGGAGACAGGCAACGCCTCCGCCATCTCCGCACCCGCCGGCGCCTCGTCCCGCCAGCCACGCAGGCACAGGAGCACGGCGCCGGTCAGGAGGAGCTCGTCGTCCGCGCCCGCCGTCTTGCCCTCGGCATCGGCCGAGGCGTCGGGATTCGGTCGCACCGACCAATAGATGTCGGGAATGGCCACCTTTCCCGCGAGCGCCTGCGCCACCATCGAGGCGACGAGGCTGCCCGCCGTCGGCCCCCGACGTACCGCGCCCGCACGGACGACCGCAGCGACGGCTCGCGTCGCCGCGTCGAGCGCCGCCAGGGAGCCATGACCGGGATCCGCGAGCGCCTCCTCGAGGAGGCTCGCGGCGTTGGCGGCGCCGAGATCGCGCAGACGACGATCGAGCGCGGCCTTGGCCTCGGGCGTACCGGCCCACTCGCGCCACATCGCGGAGGGAGCCGGCGTGGTGTGACCGTAGAGACGGCTCGTGAGCGAACGGATCGTCGTCCAGTGCCGCCCCGTCGCCGGGTCCATCACCTGGACGAACGGGCCGACGCGGCTCCACAGCACGACGTAGTGCGTGCGACCGCCAGGCGTGAGAGTGACGATGATCGCCGGCAGAGCGCGCGCCTCCTCGAGGAAGACGTGATCCATCGGCAGCATGATCTGCTCGGCGTCGAGCCCGATCTGCCGCGAGACCTCCTCCATCGTCTCGATGGAGCTACCGCTCACGTCGGTCTGGCAGGCCTCGCGCAGGGCGCGATAGTTGAGCGCCATGCCCATGCCGGCCAGCGCGCTCTTCATGCACGCAGGCCCGCAGTCGGTGCCAGACGTCTGGATGACCTCGGGGATGATGCGACGCCGTCGACGGAGCACGCTCATGGCCGCCTCTAGTGCGCCTCGCCCTGCGCGACGGGAGCTTCCTTGGTCGGGGCGTCCGTCGGGTCCGGGTCGGCATAGCTCCACTCGCCGATGGCGCGCTTCAACAAGGTGACGGGCGAGACCCGCGCGACCTCGATCTCCACGGTGGTCGTCAACCCGTGTTGCAGACGGATGCGCGGGTCGGCCGGTTGCTCCAGCTCGAGCTCGACCCGCACGGTCCCCGGCACGGACTCCGGAGTGGCCACGATGCCTGGCTCGGTCCCCACGCTGCTCACCTGCGCGCGCACGGTGCCGTAGACGCTCCAGGGGTAGCTATCCAGCTTCAGCTGCGCCGTCTGCCCCGGGCGCACGATGCCGACCGTCTCCTTGGGGAAGCGCGCGCGCACGCGGATATGCGAGGTCCCGTTGGCGAGGATCGTCCCCAGCCTCTGCCCCTGGGTGATGTAATCCCCCGCAGCCAGCTCGACCACGTCGACGAGCCGGCCCGAGGCGGCCGCGCGCACGTGCTTCTTCTCGATGAGGTAGTGTAGCCGCTCGATCGTCACCTTCAGCTCCTCGAGCTGGCCTTCGATCTTGAGCCGCTCACGGCGCAAGCCGAGGAGCTGCGCGGTGAGCCCTTCTCGCCTGACGACCTGCTCCCGCTGGAGGCGAACGATGCCGAGCGTCTGCGTCTCGCTGGCGTGCGAGAGCTCCTCGGCCTCGGTGCGGCGCTCGAGCTTCTCGAGGTCCGAGAGCGCGCCGACCGGGCTCTTCTGCGTCAGCTCCTGACGCTGCTCGGCGAGAAGGCGACGGGGCCTGAGCTCCTGGTCCTTCGCGTTTGCCTCGCGTAGCGAGGCCTCGTCCACGCGCCCGCTGGCACCGACCTCTTCCTGCTTGTTGGCAAGCTGATCTTCGAGCACCGCGAGATCCTGCGTCAACGCTGCCGAGGTCGCCTCGCTCTGGCTGAGCTGCAAACGCTCCTCGCGAGTATCGAACTCGATGAGGAGGTCACCCTCGTTCACTTGCTTATCGAGCTCGAGCAGCGAGGTCACCACCATCCCCGCTTCCGGCGGCTCGATGCGGTGCACCGCGTTGTGCGGCTCGATGCGCCCCTCGGTGCTCACCTTCAACACGGGGATGCGCGCGGCGACCGTCCACGTCGTCAGCCCTCCGAGCGCGATCGCGCCCAGGAGAACCAGGGAGGCCCGGGTACCGGACTCGTACCCGTTCAACGAACGGAGCGTCCGCTGGAATGGGTACGCCATCGAGTTACCTCGTGTTTAACAAATTAAACAATTGACATATTGAACTATTAAACAGGGACGACCGCGCGAAGGGGTAACTCTTCGCGCGACCGTCGCCCGACTTCAGCGGGTCTTGCCGGCGCCTGCGCGGACCTTAACTTTGATCTTCATGGGGATAACCTCCTTCCCTTTGCTGCCAGGTGGAAATCACGTTCGGGCGAAAAACGGAGCGCGCGAGGACCCATCGAGTCTGCGCGCGCTCGCTCTCTTCAAACGCCTCGGCCCTTGCCGGCGCGAACCTTAACTTTGATCTTCATGTGAATAACCTCCTCCCTTTTTCTGCCTGGTCGTGGTCGGTGGAGCGGGGACGGCGCGCAGAGAAACCCCTTCGAGCGCCGCGGGTTTTGCCGCGGGATCGCCTGGACTTCGCCGAGAATCGCCTCGCTCACTGGAAGCAGGCGCTGGTCGAACGAGACGCGGGTCTCTCACGGCCACCGCCCGTTTGATTCAGCGAGACTTGCCGCCGCGAACCTTGACCTTGATCTTCATCTGAGCAACCTCCTTCCCGTTTGTTTCGGTGAAAGGCGCCATCAGCTGCATGGCGTGTCGAGATGCAATCGTAGAGAGATGGTCGTGGCAAACCATTTTTAAATGTCTTTCGATTTGGTTTTCTAAATAATAACAGAAAAATTAGGCTCAACTGTTCGCTTCTGGCGAAAATCACGAGGTAAAATGTCGTGATCACAACGCCACTGGCGCATCGAGTCACCAGATCGTCCAACAGAACAGTCTCGCCCTCGTGTTCACTCCGGCCTCTTGCCGCATGTATTAATGTAGAATTTGTCAAACGATGAATTGACCACTTGATCACCGTTCGCTGGCGACGCGGGCGGTGGGGCGAGCCACCCACCGGCTGTCCTTGATCGGTGCTAGACCCGCCCCCATGAAGACGACAGCACTCCTGGCGGCCTTGGCGGCGACCCCTCTTCTCCTCTCGGCCAGCGCGTGCGGAAACGGCACTGCGCCGCCGCCGGAGAACCCTGGGGACACGGCGCGCCTCACGCCCACCTCCGCGCAGCCCGCAGCCGACCACGCGCTCGACTTCCGCAAGACGTACCAGGACCCCGGCGGCATGTGGATGCCGTCGCAGATGATGCTGCCGGAGCATCAGGAAAATTTCCGCAAGATGGGCGTGGCGCTCGACGCCAAGGCGCTGGCCAACCCTCTCTCCGATCCGCTGGCGAGCGTGGTCTGGCTCGGCGGCTGTACAGCCTCCATCGTCTCCCCCGAGGGGCTCATCGTCACCAATCACCACTGCGTGCAGGGGGCCTTGCAGCTCAACTCCACGCGCGAGAAGAACCTCGTCGAGGACGGGTTCCTGGCGAAGACCCAGGCCGACGAGCCTTCCGCCGGTCCGGCGCAGCGCGTGATGGTGGTCCAGTCCTACAAGGACGTGACCCACGAGCTGCGCGACGGGCTCGACGCCGTGAAGGATCCGATCGCCCGCAAGGACGAGTCGGAGAAGCGCGAGAAGCAGCTCCTCGCCGCCTGCGAAAAGGACCGCCCGTGGATCCGCTGCCAGGTGTCGAGCTTCTTTCGCGGAGGGCTCTACCAGCTGATCGAAATGCTCGAGATCAAGGACGTGCGCCTGGTGTACGTGCCGGCGCGCTCGGTCGGCGACTACGGCGGTGAGGTCGACAACTGGAACTGGCCGCGCCACACCGGCGACTGGTCGTACTTCCGTGCCTACGTGGGCAAGGATGGCAAGCCGGCGGAGTACTCGCCGGACAACGTGCCTTACCACCCGCAGCACTGGATCCAGGTGTCGACCGCGGGGATGAAGCCGAGCGACTTCGTCATGATCACCGGCTACCCGGGGCGCACCAACCGCGGCGAGACGGCGGCCGAGGCGCACCACGACGTCGACT
>JAMFST010000611.1 GCA_026225435.1 Labilithrix luteola | reverse complement strand
GATCGGTGCAATGAACGTATTTGCGCACATCTGCGACCATTGCCTGCGGCGGACGAAGGGCGGGTCTCGACGAGCTCGTCCCGGCGACGAAACATTACGACCGCCCCTGGGCAGCTGATCCTCGACAGCAAGCCGCCGCGGATCGATCGCTGGTGAATGCACAAGCACTACGTCCAGTGCGTCTGTCATCGGTCGCTCCTCGGCAGCGGCATCGACAAGATCGGCGTCGCGGGCCTGATCGGCGTGGTTCACCACACGCCGGAGCAGGTCGCGGCTGCGATCACCACGAAGGTCGGTGAGTTCGTGATCGCCATGCCGCCTTATCCGGAGCGGTCACTCCTCGCGAAGCACGACGGAGGGCACGAATGGGTGGAGTCAGCTCCCGACACGATGACCGTGAACGACCTCGACGCTCGCCCGGAGTGCAACGGGCTGGACGGCGAAGCTCACGAGCTGTCGTACCGGTACGCCGGGCTCGATACCTGAGGTCGCGCGCGGCGTTCGCCCACCGGACTAGCTCCCTTCTTCCAACCGGTTCTACCGGGCAGTCCGGCTCGCCGTTAGCGTTGGTCTTCATCTCTCCATGACCTTCGCGCTCGATCTCGACGCCTACTTCGCCCGTATCGCCTACCACGGCCCGCGCGCACCCACGCTCGCGGTGCTGCACGCCATCACGGCGGCGCACGCGCAGTCGATCCCGTTCGAAAACCTCGACGTGCTCGTCGGTCGGCCCATCCATGTCGAGATCGAGGCGATCGTGCCCAAGCTCGTCACCGCGCGGCGCGGCGGTTACTGCTTCGAGCAGAACGCGCTGCTGCTCCACGTGCTCGGGCGGCTCGGCTTCGTCGCGGCGCCGCTGAGCGCGCGCATCCGGCTGCAGCGACCGCGCGACTTCATCCCGCCGCGCACGCACCTGTTCGTGCGGGTCGACCTCGAAGGCGAGGTCTGGGTCACCGACGTCGGGGCCGGAAGCGCCTCGCTCACCTCCGCGCTGCGCTGGGACGATCGCGGCGAGGAGCAAGCGACGACGCACGAGCCGCGGCGCATCGTCCGCGAGAACGACCGCTGGTTTCACCAGGTCCGCTACGGCAGCGAGTGGCAGGACGTCTGCGAGTTCACCGGCGAGGAGATGCCGCTCATCGATCGCGTGCTCGCCAACTGGTACACGAGCGCGCACCCCGATTCGAGCTTCCGCGCGCGGCTGACCGTGGCGCGGGCGCTCCCCGAGGGGCGCCGGCTGACGATCCTCAACCGCGACTTCACCGTGCGCGAGCGTGATGGACGCGGTGAGACGCGCACGACCGCCTCGGCGGAGGAGCTGCTGGCGGTGCTCACCGAGTCGTTCGGTATCGCGTTCCCGGGCTCGGCGAGCGAGCTCGAAGCGATCCTCGCGGCGCTACCTCCGCAGCCGTCACGCATGGCGTGATTCTCACCGCCGCTCGAACACCAGCAACGTCGATCTCGGTGAGCTGGTAGTCGAGCGTGTCGAGGATGCCGGGGCGCTGGCCGGAGGCGAGGAGCGCCTGGAGCTGCGAGAGACCGTCGGCCTTGGGGGCGAGCTGTTCGAGGACGTTCATCCGTCGGGGAGTGCTCCTGATCCTGGCGGCGGGGAGGAGTCGCGACCCTTGCGTGATCACATATCTCAGCTACGCTTCCACCCGTGAAGATCATGAACCTGGCCGGGCGCCT